>JAOZOM010000274.1 GCA_029933275.1 Anaerolineales bacterium
GCCAATGTGGGCTGTTCGAGAGCCTCGGCAAATTCTGCGTTAAGATCGCGCAAGATGCCAAATCCGCTTAGGATGATGGAAATCAGCCCGAGTACGGCGATAATTTCTACGGCGAGGAGGAAACGCTCTCCCCATTTTTTTCGGGGAGATGCTTTTTTAACGGGAGCAAGTTCCTCATCCGCGGGCGTTTCGATGATAGGGTTGATATCCAGTTCGGGAGCTTGAGTCGAGGCAAGCTGAATTACTCGTCCCGTGCGGCGATAATGATCAAGTCGTTCTTGCCGCACGTTGCGCCGTTTTTCCATCAAGAGGCGGCGGAGTTCTCCAATCGTCAAATCTTCGGGTGATTTTTCTTTCCGTTTCATAAGTTCGGGTGGGGATTATACCGCTTTTTTGAGCCTTCTATTCACAATTTCCATAATCTAATCTTTCGATGCTCCAAAGCGGACTTTGCGCGCTGGGATCGAGGGAGAAGCCGCATAAATCGGGGCGGGAGGCGGCAACGCGAAGATAAGGGTAAAGGGGAATGGCGGGGAGTTCTGCGGCGTAGAGGGCGAGGGTATCTTGATAGTTTTGCACAAAAGAGGGCTCGCCAAAGAAGGTAAATGCGGCTTTTTGGCAGGCGTCATCGTAAGCTACGCTGCTATATCCGCTCAAATTTTCGCCCGTCCAATCATTTTCTGCGTTGGGGATTGCGTCCGTGCTGAACCAATCGCAACGAGGGATGAGGCTTTCTGATCCCATCGCAAATTGGGCGAGATCAAAATTGCGTCCAAAGAGAATGCCTTCGGGCGCGGGGGCATAGAATTCGGCGGGAGCGAGATAATGCAAATTAACACCAATTCCGCATTCTCGGAGGGACGCGGCAAAAATTTCGCTCGCCTGTCTGCGTTGAATGGAGGTGGTTGTGATGTAATCCAATTCGAGGGGCGTACCAACGGGGACATTCGGGACGTTATACGCGGTGCGCGGCGTGGCGGGGTCTTTATCGAGGTCTCTCCAGCCGACATCATCGAGCAAAACCGCACCATCGGTATTGCTAAAAGAATAAAGATTGAGATTTGGGGTATAAAGCGGATGCTCACTGGGGATATAACTATCAGGAACGGTGACGAGATCGTGCAGGACGGTATCTACAACTTTTTGACGGTCGAGACAAAAGGCGATTGCCTGTCTTGTTTTGGGGTCGCTGAGGAGACGCGGGCGGTCGTTGCCGGAGACAATCCCGTCATCGTAGCTGGATGGGTTGATGCCAAAATAAAGACTCTCTAAAGAGATTTTTTCGGTCGCGTAAAAATTGGCATCTTCGGCTTCATCCAATTTTTGTAAAAGTGCCACTTGCCCATCAAGCGGAATGCTGGGGTCAAGAAGGTCGCATTTGCCATTGAGCAGAGCAACTATAGCGGCGTTGGGATCGGAAATAAAGCGGAAGTTGAGAATATCTATTTTAGGGAGACCTTCATCGGCTCGGAAATAAAGTGGGTTTTTTACCAGTGTGATGCTTTCTTGGGGAATCCACTCATCCACAACATACGCTCCCCAGCCGATAGGGAAACGAGCCGCGACATCGGAACCAACCAATTCACTCGCCGAGAATTCACTCCAAATATGATAGGGCATTGGTTGCCAGAAATTGGTCATATAGCTATTATCGCGGTAGCCGGGGATGCCGCGCCAAGTGGTCGCCAAAACACCGGCAGCTTCGTAAGATTCGGTACGCTCTAAGAGATACGCAGATGCTGGATTTTTGCTGGCAAGCGCAAGGTCAAAAGCGTAGACCGAATCATCTGCGGTGAGAGGCATACCATCCGCCCAGCGAAGGTCGGGGAGCAAATTGAAGGTGACGACCATCTGATCCATCATTAAATTACTATCTTTCTTAAAGGTAGCGATGCAAGAAGTCTCTTTGCAGCCGGAGGGATGGATGCGCGCGCCCTCAACCAATTCAATTTTTTCTCCAGAGGCGTTAATCACCCAATCCCCTTCTTTGACCGGAACCGCGGCTAGGCTCGCATCGCCATCCGCAAAGGAGGGAAGTTTTTCCAAAATAACGGGTTGATAGCCGTAATCGCGACTATCGAGGGGACCATCATAAATCGCTTCAAGAACACTCAGCGCGGCGGGGTTGGGATTGTCGTTAAGATAGAGGGTATTCGGTTCCTGCCCCAAACAAATAGTCATCTCACGTAAATTTTTAGGCGAGATTGACGTTGGAGTCAAAATCGGTTCCGTTGATGCGAGGATTGTTGGCGGGATAAGGGTTGAAACGCTATCCGCGGTTTCAGGAAGACAAGCAGTGAGGGAAAGACTGAAAATAAAAAGCCAAAGAAGTTTTTCTTTAAAGAAGCGAGACATAAGCCCTCCGAATAAATAGGTCTTCTTGATTGTATCTGATTTTGACGGAAAGTAATGGGAGAGTTTTGTGGGCTCTCCTCGCTCAGAGGTAAACCGGCTGTATTAGTTTTGCGAAGTCTTCATAATCTGTGGATTAAAAGGTTTTGGGTTTGTAGCCGGTACAAATCACTTAATAATCTTCCTCGATTTATGCTATTCGTCATTTCTGCATAGTGGTAAAATCGAATCA
>JAOZOM010000058.1 GCA_029933275.1 Anaerolineales bacterium
ATGCCCTTCTCGAAATTGGCGACCTGCGTGTAGGGTTTGTAAAATTCGATCTTCAAGTATTTGAGCACGGCATCGGTGAACCAGCTCACGTCTTCGGTGGAGCGGCGCATGAGCGTATCAAAATCGGGGATATTGTGCTGGCGCATGAAGGCGGTCAGATGCGCTTTTTCGATGTGTTCAGGGGTGGGTCTCCAGACGATCTGACCGCCGAAGTCGAAGGTTTCGCTCATGGGATTCTCCTTATTTTTTGGACACGGATTTCACGGATTCACACGGATTTTTTCTTTTTTTGGATGAAGTGCCGCTTCGCTCTTAATTTGGGCTTGATTCCGTTATGGATGCGTGGGTGCAGTTTTTTCACGCGAATTTTGCGAATGGTTTTTGGGCGGAGGAATTATAGTTTATTTTTTGCGTGAGGGTTTTGAGTTGTGGATTATAATGAAATCATGTCTACACAATTCCAACCCAAGAACCCCCTACACGGAATCACCCTCAAGCAAATTGTCAACGAACTCGTTGAGCATTTTGGCTGGGAAGAATTAGGCGAACGGATTAATATCCGTTGTTTTCAAAACGATCCTTCGATTAAATCTTGCTTGAAATTTCTGCGGAGAACGCCGTGGGCGAGAGAAAAAGTCGAGGCGTTGTATTTGGAGATGATTGGAGAGAAAGCGGGAATGTAAGGAAAGGTATCTCTGCTCTATCAAAATTCTAGTGAGCGTCTAAAAACAACCTCCCGAAAAGTACACCACGACACTCTTCGAGTATGCTATGCGAAGACACGGAGCGCACAAAGTTTTTCTTCGCGTTCCTCGTTTCTTCGCGGTGAAGAGCAAAGTTTTACTGAGTTTTCAGAATTTCAGATGAAACACGAAATATTATTTTGCTTCGCTCTCCGCCAAGTGTACTAAATACTCACCATAGCTATTCGGATAATTTTTTGCCAATTCAGCCAACTCGGCTAAAGAAATATAGTCCATGCGATAGGCAATTTCTTCAGGGCAAGAAATCATCACGCCCTGACGTTCTTCAACAGCTTGGACGAAATTCGCGGCTTGTAATAAGTCTTCATGTTTACCCGCATCAAGCCATGCTATGCCGCGTCCCAATTGCTGGACATGAAGTTCTCCCAATTCAAGATAAATTTGATTTAAATCGGTGATCTCAATCTCGCCACGCGGTGAGGGTCTGAGTGATTTTGCAAATTCAACGACACGCTGATCATAAAAATATAAACCGGGAACTGCGTATTTGGAACGTGGCTTTTCTGGCTTTTCCTCGAGACTAATCGCCTTGCCATTTTCGTCAAACTCCACCACGCCATATCGCTCAGGACCTTGAACGGGATAGGCGAAGATTATTGCTCCTTTATCTAATTTTGCCGCTTCGCGCAATTGATGTGGGATATTATTTCCGAAAAAGATATTATCGCCCAAAATTAAACAAACGGGACTTCCATCTATGAACTTTTCCCCGACGATAAAAGCATCGGCAAGCCCGCGTGGTTCAGCTTGCTCGGCGTACTCAAAACTTAATCCCCAACGAGAGCCATCTCCAAATAAACGCTCGAAAATGGGCAGGTCTTTGGGAGAACTGATTACTAAAATTTCTCGAATCCCCGCCAGCATCAGCATTGAAAGTGAATAGTAAATCATTGGTTTATCATAAACGGGCAAAATTTGTTTACTAACCGCCTGTGTGAGGGGATATAAACGTGTTCCCTTTCCTCCAGCTAAAATAATCCCTTTCATTTCTCTGCCTCCGTGCGGTTTGTGTAATTTTTCTCTACCCAAGATTGATAGTTTTTTTCTTTGCGGATGGCTTCAATCCAATTTTTTTGTGCCAAATACCATTGGACGGTCTTTAATAAGCCATCTTTCAGCGTGTATTTAGGTTGCCAGCCCAACTCGTTTTTGATTTTATCAATTTTCATCGCATAACGCCGATCATGCCCCGGTCGGTCGGTGACGAGTTTTTTCTGCAAAGCATAGGGTTTTCCATCGGCGTTCGGATGTAGCTCATCTAAAATCGCACAGAGCGTATCTACAATTTCCAAATTCGTGGGCTGGTTATTTCCGCCGATGCAGTAGCTTTCACCGGTACGCCCTTCTTGGAGAACTTGCCAAATTGCGGTGCAATGATCTTCAACATAGAGCCAATCGCGAATTTGCCGCCCATCGCCGTAAATTGGCAAATCTTTGCCTTCGAGCGCGTTCATAATCATCAAAGGGACGAGTTTTTCGGGGAATTGGTAGGGACCGTAATTATTAGTGCAATTTGTGAGTGTGGTTGGCAACCCGTAAGTATGCATATAGGAGCGGACGAGAAGATCACTGCTTGCTTTGGATGCCGCGTAAGGGGAATTGGGGGCATAGGGCGTAGTCTCCTCAAATGCCGAATCATTGGGAGCAAGTGTCCCGTAGACTTCATCTGTAGAGATATGATGAAAACGAACTTCGCCATCCCCCAGTTTTTTTTCATCCAACCAAACTTTTCGTGCCGCTTCCAGCAGAGAAAAAGTCCCGATGATATTGGTCTGCACAAAAGCCCTCGGTCCGAGAATGGAGCGATCCACATGAGATTCGGCGGCAAAGTGGACGATTGTATTCAAGCCATGCTCGCGTAGTAGATTTTTTACAAGTTCCTCGTCCCGAATATCGCCCTCAACAAAATGATAATTCTTTTGCGAAGGCAAATCTTTTATATTCTCCAAGCTACCCGCGTAAGTCAATAAATCCAAATTGACGATAAAACTTTCAGGGAAATTTATCAAAACATAGCGAATAAAATTAGAGCCGATAAAACCGGCTCCACCTGTAACTAAAATACGATTAAACATCAACAAAAATAACCTTTCGGATACCCTTTCTAAAAACGCATTTTGCCTGAATTGACGGCAAAGACCTTTTCATTGTACACTCAAAATATGCAAAAGTCATCCCCGCATAAGCGAGATTTTCTTGCGTTTTTTTGCTCGGTAGTATTATTTTCCCCGCGTCTATGCGGATATTTTTCACCAGATGGACCCCTGATTTCGATGTGGTTGAAAGAATTGTTTTTTTTAGGGCTTTTATTTTACGGAGATTGGTTGGGGAGAGTTTGAGGCAATTCGTAACCAGACACCCTGATCCGCTCTTCAGGAGAAGAGGATACAGAAGAAGAGGGAGAGTTACTTGATTTTCATCAACTGCGTGAAGATGATATTCAGGAAGAAGAGAATCGTTACCTACTAGAGGGAGAAGAGATTATTCTCCCTGAAAAAATTAAAAATGCGCCAAAAACAGCTTACCGCGTCCCTTATTTTTGGGGTATCATTGCCTTGTTAACGGGAGTTGCTTTTTTCACACTATGGTATTTTAATCGGGAGCAGGTTTATGTCACGTGTGGGTGCGGTTCCTTATCTGAATTTATAAAAAAAAATTGAAGAATCCCCAAGTGGTTGATGTGCTGGTCGCGGTGGATTGAGATAAATCCGATTGAGCGTGCTTTTTATGGCGTGAATACCAGTTTGCGTTTGCTTGGGGAGGAAGCCCCTCTGCGTTTTACACCTCAAGAACGTGTGGCTGTATTGATAAGATGGATGCTGAAAAACGAGAAATCAAGGCTTTGTTGGCGAAGCATTAGAAAGCGTTACTCGCCCCAGAAGATGGGGATTTGAAAGTTGCTCGGCACGCCAGCCGTGTAATCCGCTGGCAGGCATTTAGAAGAAAGTTATCGTGAGAGAAAAACTATGACAAAAGAAATTAACACGAGTGAATTTCCCCTAAAAGACCAAATTTTGGCTCTGAGCAGGCAAGTTGGGAGAGTTGGTACCTCGCTTAAAACCACGACAACGGGCGTGCCGCGCAGTATTACAGATGAGCTTTCGCGTCTTGAAGGGCATCTGTATAAAATGAGTCGCCGTGCGGCTACTTTTGAAGAAGAGCATAATAATATGGTTGCGCTGACGAATATCAGCCAGATGGTGAACTCTTCTTTGGAGGTGGACGAGGTTTTGCGGATTGCGATGGATACGGTCGTGAAGATGATCAATGCGGAGCGCGGCTTTTTGATGCTCCGCGATGGCGAAAACGCGATGCGAATCCGCACGGCGCGCAACTGGGAACAAGAATCAATTAATTCAAAAGAATCAGCCACAAGCCGCACGATTATCAACCGCGTGATTGAAAGTGGAGAGGGGATTTTGACCACCGATGCGCAAGAGGATCCGCGTTTTGGCGCACAAGAAAGCATTATTGCTCATAATATGCGTTCGATTTTATGCGTGCCGCTGAAAGTGAAGAATGAGCTAATCGGCGTGATATATGCAGATAACCGCGTCCGTTCAGGGATTTTTACCGAAGCCTCGCGAAATGTTTTGGCAACTTTCGGTAATCAGGTGGCGATTGCTATCGAGAATGCGCGTTTATTTACCTCTTTGCGGCATACGTTGGCAGAAGTGACTGAATTAAAGAATTTGATGGATAATATCTTCGCATCTATTGCGAGCGGTGTGATTACAGCTGACGTGCAGGATCAGATTACGCTTTGTAATAGAGCAGCTGAAGAAATTATTGGACAAGAAACGCCTGAAATTATTGGACGCCAGCTAGATAAAATTATCCCCTCAATTGCGAATGATATTTTGCCTTATCTTGCCTCCATGCGTGAAACGGATGAGGCGATTACCGACTTGGAAATTAGCCATACGCTTCCCGAACGCGGCAAAGTGGATTGGCGGCTTACGCTTTCTCCGTTGAAGGATGCTGACCAAAAGACTCAAGGTGTTGCGATTGTTTTGGATGACCTCACCGAACGAAAAGCCCTCGAAGCGCAACGGCGACTTTTCGAGCGGATGGTTTCCCCCGCGGTAATCCAGCAAATTGACCCCGATAGCTTGCGGATGGACGGTAAGCGGAGCGATATTACCATTTTATTTGCGGATATTCGCGGTTTCACCAGTTTTAGCGAGAAACAAAGTCCGGAAAAACTCGTTTCGGTCTTGAACCGATACTTGGCTGCTGCCGCTGAAGCTGTTCTGGATGAAGAAGGCACGGTGGATAAATTTCTTGGGGATGCGGTTATGGCTTGGTATAACGCCCCTGTTCCACAATCGGATCATACTTTGCGCGCGGTCCGCACCGCTTTGGCAATTCGAAGTGCGATAGAGAAACTTTATCTTGAGTTACCGCCAGAAGCCCAACTCGGATTTGGGGTTGGGATTCATTATGGAGAGGCGGTCTTGGGGTTGATTGGCACCGAGAAAAAGCTAGAGTACACTGCAATTGGCGATAGCGTCAATACAGCCAAACGGATTCAAGAAAACTCACGGAAAAATCAAGTTTTGATTAGCGAAGCGGCTTATCTACGCGTGAAGAAACATATTTACGTTGATAAATTAGATGCTTTGCAGGTTAAAGGAAAAAGCCACCCGATTAAAGTTTACGAGGTGCTTGGGTTGCGCTAATCTTCTTTGAAGAATATAGAAAATCTGGTCTCAATCTTTTATGTTGAGTCCAGATTTTTATTTTAAATCTCCCGCACCATGCCGATTAGCGCATCAAGGCGGGCTTGGGCGAGACCGGGTAAGATTTCGGTCGGGTAAAAGGGACCGCTTCCCTCCATGCTGAGGGAGGCTGAGACATTCCCATACGCGGCGGCGCGAAGCGGGTCGCCACTTTGTTGGAAACCGGCTAAAAACCCGCCGCAAAAAGCATCGCCCGCGCCGGTTGGGTCGGCAACGCGGGAGGCGTAGGCGGGGAGTTCCCAGCGTTTGTGTGTGTGTGCATCGTAGAGGAGTTGCCCCTTTTTGCCGCGTTTGATGATGATTGTATGACAACCAAATTCCCCTAGCTCTGCTGCCATTTCCCAGAGGTCGTGTGTCTCGCCCCAAAAAAGTTGTCTTAGTTCTTCTTCGGAAGGCATGAATGCGGTCAAGCCATCGAGGAAGAGACGTAAATCTTGGCGGCGGTTGGAATTCATATAACGCGGCGAGGGATCAAGCGTGATAATTGGCACGGATGCCGCTCTAAAGGTGGTCAGCAATTGTCCCTGACTCATAAAATCCAGTGGAGCGATATGCAGGGCTTTGCTTTTTAAATAATCGGGCGGGATTTCCGAGATGAGGGGAATGGCAGGATGTCGCTCGATTTTGAATTTCTCTCTTTTTTCGGGAGGACGATACCCCAAGAGAGCTTTGGGGAAAGTTAGTTTGCGTTCTGCAAAATGTTTAACGGGATTAGAGCGGGAAAGCTCGCGTTTTTCACTATAAGCACGAAAAGAACGTAAATCTAAAGAGCCGGGGATGATTTGAATCCCCTCGGTGTTGATGCCCGCTTTAGAGAAATTTTGTAACCATTGATTGGGATAATCTTCTCCCACACGTGCTAAGAGGGCGATTTCTTTTTCCCAGATAGTCGCAACGCCTGCTGCGTAAAGGGGACTCCCTCCAGCGCGATCTATAATCGGTGCGCCTTCAAGGGGCAGAATATATTCTCGGTTGAGACGACCAGCAAAGAGGAGGTTTGGAATCATATTTGGGAAATGGAGAATAGGGATTTGTTTTTTCTGCGAAATTCGTCTAATTTGCGGATAGAAATTTAGGCTTGAAAAACACGCTCTGCCGCGTTGATTTGGTCTCGGTCTAAGGGGAGCAAGAGGGTAAAGAGACTCCCTTTATCAGGAATACTTTCTGCCCAAATTTTTCCGCCATGTAATTCGACCATTACTTTGGCAACTGAAAGCCCCAGCCCCATCCCGCCGTGCTGACGGGTGAGATGCGATTCGACTTGGTAGAAACGCTCGAAGATGCGCGTTAAATCGTTATTTTGGATGCCAATCCCGTCATCAATGATGGAAACCTTCGCATATCCCGGAATTTGCTCGACTACGATAAAAACATGTCCGTTTTCTGGGGTAAAGGTGATTGCATTTTTTAGTAGATTGTCACTCGCAATCCCGATTTTTTCCGCATCTCCTTCGATGAGCAAATTGGGATCTTTGATATCCATATGCAAACCGATATTTTTTTCTTTTGCCATGTTCTGAAAAGAGTCGGCTGTTTGCTGAATTAGGTTCGGGAGAGAAAACTTCATCATGCGGATTCTGGCGGCACCACTTTGGAAGTTTTCTACATTGGATAGACTTTCAATAATTTCTTTAAGTTTTCCCCCGCTACGGATAATTGTGTCTAATTGCTCGTAATGCGCCTCGTCCGCGATCTCACGCAAAAAGGTCGCGTGACCTAGTATCAATCCTAGAGGGGTACGCAGTTCGTGGGATGCAATCGCAATGAAGTCTTTTTTCATCTGCTCAAGTCGATCCGCCGCAGCTTGCATTTGGACGGCACGTTGTTCCAGATTCATATTCTCTATAATTAATGCGGCTTGAGTGGCTAAAGTCTCTAGGATTAAGACATCTTCTCCGTTATAATGGGCGGGACTTGTCTTGTTAATTGCTTCTAGGACTCCAACAGGTTGACCTTTAATCAGCAGAGGAACTGCCACAATCGAATCGGTTTGAAATTTAACTTTTTGATCGACTTCTGAATAAAATCGCTGATCCCCTTTTACGTCTTGAATGACCAGAGGGCTGGCGTGCTGAAAAACCCAGCCCGCTATGCTTTTTTCTAAAGGCACGCGAAGCGTTTGAATGGGTTCACGATGAAAAAATGGTGCGGCGATGAAGTGGAGATGTTCATCTGCATCATCATATTTCAAGATCGAAGCGATTTCGCTATGGGTTAGCTCGCTGGCAACCGAAATAATCGATTGAAGTACTGTTTGATAATCCAACTCGGCACTTAAGGTGCGGAGCGTTTCTAGCAAACGTTCGTGAGTGGAGAGGTGTTTATTAATCGTCATCAGGATATCCTATCCGTAGATTATACTCGTTTTGCGAGCAAGAAAATTTTCTATAAGTATTTTGCAAGATAAAATATCGCTAAAGTTATTTAGCAACTAACACTTTTGTTTCAAATTTTTACGCTTGAAACAACCTGCTAGAAAACCATCTATTTAAGAAAGCAAGGAGATATTGAATGGGTAAGAAGAAAGTTCGAGTCGCGGTTATTGGTATCGGTAATTGCGCTTCATCGTTGATTCAAGGCGTTCATCATTATAAAGACACCCCCGATGATTCAACGGTGCCGGGTTTGATGCACGTCAACTTAGCTGGGTATCATGTCAGCGATATTGAGTTTACTTTTGGGATTGATATTAACGTAACCAAAGTAGGCAAAGACCTCTCTGAGGCAATTTATGCGGAGCCGAATAACACCTACAGATTTGCAGATGTTCCACACATGGATGTTCCCGTTGTGCGCGGCATGACGCATGATGGTTTGGGAAAATATCTCAAAGAAGTGATTACGAAAGCCCCCGGACCCACAGCTGATATCGCCAAAATGCTCAAAGATACAAAAACCGATGTGGTGCTTAACTTTTTGCCGGTTGGCTCTGAGATGGCAACCAAATGGTATGTTGAACAAGCTCTTGAAGCAGGATGTGCGTTTGTGAACGGGATTCCGGTTTTCATCGCCTCGCAGGAGTATTGGGCAGAGCGTTTTCGTGAGAAGGGATTGCCGATCATGGGCGATGACATCAAATCGCAGGTGGGCGCAACGATTCTTCACCGCGTTTTAACAACCTTGTTTGTCGACCGTGGCGTTCGGCTTGATCACACTTATCAGCTTAATTTTGGCGGAAACACCGATTTCTTGAATATGCTCGAAAGAGAACGACTTGAATCGAAGAAGATTTCCAAAACCGGCGCGGTGACCTCCATGCTCCCCTACGATATTGGGGCGGGAAATATTCACGTTGGTCCTAGCGATCATGTGCCGTGGTTGAGCGACCGAAAATGGTGCTATGTCCGCATGGAAGGGACGACCTTCGGCGAAGTGCCGCTGAATATAGAGGCTAAACTCGAAGTTTGGGATAGCCCCAACTCAGCCGGTGTGATGATTGACGCGGTTCGCTGTGCGAAAATCGCGCTTGATCGAGGTTTGTCCGGTCCTATCGTGGCTCCCTCCTCTTATTTTTTCAAGACTCCGCCCAAGCAGTTTAGGGATAGTGTCTGCAAAGAAATGACCGAAGCCTTTATTGCCGGTGAAGAGTAAAGAGCAAATAAATCAAAAAAGCGGACTTCTTTAGAAGTCCGCTTTTTGTTTTAAAGTCATTTCTTTAGTGTTTTTTGCGTTTATCTTTTAGAAAGTGATTTAAGATTACGCTAACAATGCTCACAACTAATCCGCCGAGGAGGGCATTCCAAAAAACAGGGGAGGTGATATTTAGCCCGATTCCAAATCCTTTGCCGATTAGGCTGGTTAGCCAGAAGAGGAAGGAGTTGATAATCAGCGAAAAAAGCCCCAAGGTGATGAGAATGAGGGGAAAGGTAAAGAATTTAATAATCGGACGTAAAAGGGCATTGATCAAGCCGAAAATGAGAGCGATCCAAATCAAAGATGTCCATTCGCCGCTTAAGCTGATGCCGGGGACAAAGTAAACAGCGAGATAAATCGCGAGGGCGTTGACTATCCAACGTGTGATGAATGTAGGCATTTTTTCTCCTTAAATTTTATGCAGATTGTTTTTCAAAATAAAACTTGGCATATTTTTTATCGGTTTTGCCGATATGGTTAATAATCCAAACGAAGGTATCGCTTAGAGCTTGACGGAAAGCGGCATCATCGGCGGTTTCGATACGCGGTTTTAGCTCTTCAAAGGATTTGCGGAAGTTTGCATGAATTTTTTTGTGATCTTCTAAGCCCGGGAAGCCAATACTTGCTAGAAAGGCTTCTTCGTTTGTGAAATGCTCGTGGACGTAGAGGGAAAGGGTTTTGTTGAAATAGGCACGCGCTTCCTCGCGTTTTCCTTCACGTAGGAGGTTGTGGGTGGTGTTGAGCATATCCACGAGCCGACCATGTTCAATATCTGCTGCTTCGATGCCGAGTTTGAATTCGTCGTCAAAATTAAATAAATTTGCCATTTTCTTTTCCTTTTG
>JAOZOM010000275.1 GCA_029933275.1 Anaerolineales bacterium
AAAGTCGTTATTCAAATCCAATTCCCGGAAACAGTCACAAATCTGGGATATATCACGCCAGCAGGGACAAATAAAGCAATTTACATTTTCAAGCACGCCGGAGCGATTTTGCTTTACTCGGCGGCGGCGGCGTTCGTGATTTATAAACGCGCGGGGCTGTATGCGGCGGGTGCGGGGATGAAGATTTTGAGCCAAACCGCGCGAAAAATAATCTCATCAAGCCTGAGCATTTCGCTGATGGTGGCGATGGCGATGATCATGCAACAATCCGGCATGACGGAGGCATTGGCGCAGGGATTGGCAGATAGCGTAGGCGCGGCATACCCAATTGCCGCGGCGTGGATTGGGGCAATCGGCGCGTTTATGACCGGTTCAAATACGAACTCGAACGTGGTTTTCGCCGCGCTCCAAATGCGAACAGCGGAGTTATTGGAGTATAGCGTCCCGATTATTTTGGCGGCACAAACCTCGGGAGCTGCGCTGGCATCGGTGGTCGCGCCTGCAAAATTAATCGTTGGCGCAAGCACGGCAGGGATGGAGGGAGAAGAGGGGCAAGTGATGCGGGCGGTGATTGGGTATAGCGGCGGGTTGGTATTGTTTATTTCTTTATTGACGCTTTTGGCAACGATATTCAATATTTGATAGTCGAATACCGAGTTTCCAATTCCCAATTCTTTAAGGTACACTTACGCTATGCTCCGCACCAAACTCTCACGTCACAGCCTCGCTTTTGGGATGATTGTTATCGCCTCTCTTCTCCTCTATCCCGCCGCAGAGGGGGAGCAAACTTTGCTGATTTATTTCCTTTTAGCACTTATTTTTCTTGCCGCGTTAATCGCTTTAGCCAAAGATAAATAGCGTTTTTTTGATGCAAAGCGTCAGGAAAGCAAAAACCTGTTCAATCTTGTGCTATCTGCGGATAAAAAAATGACTCAAATTCGCGCTATCTTCTTCGACCTCGGTAAAACCCTCCTTTACCCTAAATCCGCTTGGCAACCGGTTTTTCTGCGCGCCGATAAAGCATTAACAGATGCGCTGATTTCACAAGGTATCGAAATTGACGCGCATCGCTTTCCCTATGAATTTAACGATCGCTTAAACCATTATTATGTGGATCGAGAGACGACTCTCCGCGAAACCGGCATGATGCGCATCCTTCAACAACTTCTCACTGAAAAGGGATTTCAGGACGCACCCCCCTCAAACTTGCGCGTTGCATTGGACGCATTCTACGCGGTTACGCAGAGTAACTGGCTCCTCGAAGCGGATGCGCATCCCACCTTGCGAAAATTGAAGATGAAAGGCTATCAACTTGCTCTCCTCTCGAATGCCGCCGATGATTTGGATGTCCAAGCCTTAATAGACCAGCATAAACTTCGGCATTATTTTAGCTTTATCCGCTCCTCCGCTGCGGCGGGATACCGAAAACCACATCGTCAACTTTTTGAAGAGGCTCTTAAAGCCCTCAGCCTTTTCCCTCAACAATGTGTGATGGTCGGAGACACCCTTGATGCGGATATTTTGGGGGCAAATAAACTCGGCATCTATAGCGTGTGGATTAATCGTCGTGTCAACAAGCACACTAAAACCCTCGTAGATATTCGTCCCCAAGCGGTTTTGCTCAACCTGAGCGAACTCCCAAACCTCTTAGATAACATCTCTAAGCCTTAATCGGAAGTCTCTGTACTCGCTTTCATACTATTACTTTCTCCCTATGTCTTCATTGTCACAAAAAACCCGCCCCTACCTCGCCCTTGGCATTGGGATTATCTCAATGGGTATGTCCGCTATCTTCGTCCGCTGGGCGGATGCGCCGGGACCAATCACCGCCTTTTATCGCCTCTCCCTCTCCACGCTGATTCTGACTCCCTTTTTCCTCAAACGCTGTTTGAAAAAATGCAACTTAAGTCGAAAAATTCTCATTATCCCCGTTTTGGGTGGAATTTTCACAGCCGCCGACCTTGCGCTTTGGAATACCTCTCTTTTTTACACCACTGCCGCTAATTCGACTTTGCTCGTGAACACGAATCCGCTTTGGGTTGCGTTGGGGGCATGGCTTATCTTTCGCGAGAAACTCAACAAAGCCTTTTGGATTGGACTCGGCATCGCCTTATTTGGTGCAACCCTAGTTGTAGGCGGAGATTTCCTCATTCATCCCCGTCTCGGCATCGGCGACCTAATTGCGATTTCGGCAGGCATCTTTTACGCGGCATATTTCCTCTCTACGCAACGCGGCAGAGAAGATTTTCATCCGATTACCTATATTTGGTTAATTGGCTTAGTCGGGAGCATCGGTTTAGCACTTATTAATCTCGCGATAGGCAATTCTTTTGTCGGCTATACCTCTCAAACTTGGGGCATTTTCTGGACAACTGCCATCGTCTCACAAGTGATTGGCTACGTTGCTGTTTCCTACGCTCTAGGGCATCTTCCCGCCTCCGTTGTTTCCCCCACGATGATTGGGCAACCGATTATGACCGCGCTTTTCGCGATCCCATTTTTGGGCGAGATTCCCCGTCCCCTCCAAATGCTCGGCGGGATCATCGCGCTGAT
>JAOZOM010000276.1 GCA_029933275.1 Anaerolineales bacterium
GACGCGGTGATTGTGCGCTGTACTGAATTTGGCGTGACCCGCGTCCTCATCCCCGGAACGACCGTGGAGACGAGTCTTGCTTCCGTTAAATTAGCAGAATCTCATCCTCATCTTTTTGCTGCCATCGGCATCCACCCCACAGATGCATTGACGTGGAAAGAAGAAACGAGAAGTGAGTTAGAAAAACTAGCCGAAAACCTACGCGTCAAAGCCATCGGAGAAATTGGACTCGATTATTATTGGGATCGCGCCCCGCACGAATTGCAAAAAGAGATTCTTTGGGAGCAACTTTTACTCGCCGAAACAGTTAATCTACCCGTAGTCTTACATTTGCGAGAAAAAGATGATGCCCTGAAAGGCGATTGTTCCGCCGACTTGCTCGAAATGCTCGAGAAATGGCGCACAAGCCTCAGGTCACGCGTGCATCCTTTAGCACAATCTCCGGGCGTATTACACTCCTTTAGCGGAACGCGTGAGATTGCAGAGAAAGCCATCGCACTCGGCTTTATGATCGGCGTAACAGGTCCGATCACGTTCAAGAAAATGTCCCAGCGGCGCGAGGTGATTCGATCCCTCCCGCTGGAAAAGATATTGATAGAAACCGATTCTCCATTTTTAACCCCGCACCCCAAGCGCGGAAAAAGAAACGAACCTGCGAATGTGCGTTTTATAGCAGAAAAAGTTGCCGAAATACACGGCAAGAGCACGCGAGAAATTGCAGAAATTACCACTGCAAACGCCGCTCGCTTATTTAATTGGTGAAATTTTGAGCAGGACAACTTTAGAAAAAGTAAATATTGAAAAAGTAGAGGCGCGAATGCGCGCCCAAGCAGATGATCGACATCCCGATTTGCGCGCCGCACTGGAAAATTTGCTCGCGGCAGGCGGAAAACGAATCCGCCCCAGATTGGTTTTGCTGATGGGCAATATGCTCGGCGCAGACCCAGAGCGGTTGATTACCCTCGCCGCGGCGATTGAAATGCTCCACACCGCCACCCTCGTCCACGACGACCTGATTGATGGCTCGCTACTGCGGCGCGGCAACGAAACCCTCAACGCAAATTGGCCTCCTGCCGCCACCGTCCTAACCGGCGATTTCGTTTTTGCACGAGCAGCCAAACTTGCCGCCCAAACAGGCTCGCTAACTGTGATGGAAGAATTTGCCGAAACTTTGGCAATTATGGTCAACGGTGAGCTAACACAAATGTTTGATGCGCGCGGTTTAGCCAACCGAGGAAATTATTATGAGCGAATTTATGCCAAAACCGGCTCACTTTTTGAACTTTCCACACATGGAGCGGCAATTATCAGCCCTGTAGATGCAAAAATAGTCGCCAACGCCCGCAACTTTGGTCGCGAACTCGGCACCGCCTTCCAAATCGTAGATGATATTCTCGATTTCACTGGCGACCAAGCCGCGGTCGGTAAACCGGTTGGGAGTGACTTATTGCAAGGACTAATTACGCTCCCCGCACTTTATTATATTGAAGATAACCCCAAAGATGAAAACGTTCAATCTTTGCTCAACGGACATTATCATAACGAAAAAGAAATAGCACTCTTAGTCGAGGCAATTCGCCAAAGCGACGCCATCCAACGCTCACTCGAAGAGGCAAAAGACTACGCACGGCGCGCCTTGCTTTCGCTTAACGGACACCCCCCCAGCGAAGAACGCGATGCCCTTGAAAATCTCGCCGAATATATTACAAATCGCAATGTCTAAAAATCCCTTTATCTTAAGACTCGGTTCCTTTTTGCCGCAAACAGCGGGCTATAAACGCGAATATCCCTTCAAATACCCCAAAATTCAACTCGCTGATAATTTTCTCTTACACCAATTTGAAGGTTTAATCACCGTTACCCGCACTCCGCAAGGGCTTCTAATTCAAGGAAATTTTGAGGCACGCCATCAACTTCAATGCGTCCGTTGCCTCAACAATTATGACCATCTTTTGAGTTGGGAACTCACTGATTTATACATCTTCAATCGCCGCGATGCCACCAAAGAAGACCTAATTTTGCCCGACAATGCTCAAATTGATTTAACCGAATCTATCAAAGAAGAAGCTCAACTTGATATTCCCATCAACCCGATTTGCAAAGAAGATTGCCAGGGACTTTGCCAAGTTTGCGGCGCAAATCTAAACGAAGGTGATTGTGGTCACGCAGATTTACTCCTCGAAAAAGATACAGATGAAGAGGAAAATTCTCCCTTCGCAGGATTGAAAGACTTACTCTGATTTTTTTTGGATAAAGTACCGCTTCACACGCGTTTTAGGCTTGCTACCGTTAAAAAAGCAATAATGCGGCAATAATCATCCGTCCGTCAAAACAATCTCGCTCTACAATTAACTCATTCATATTTCTAGGAGGTCAGCATGGAAGGAACATCCGCACTCATCGAAAGCATCGCTACTATTTTGTGGCCCGCAATCGTCATCATCATTCTGCTTAGTTTTCGCAAAAATATCCAAGCGTTGATTAAGTCTAGTGAGACACGCAAATTCACCTTCAAAGTCGGCGAAATGGAACTCAACATGGATGAGTTCA
>JAOZOM010000277.1 GCA_029933275.1 Anaerolineales bacterium
TCTTCGCGGTGAAAATAGGTCGTTTTTTACATTTCAAGACTTTTACAGAGTTTCTAGAATTTTAATTCCACATTCTTTGCGTCATGTTTTGATTCCAGCTTCAAGAGCCACAAAGGTGTCACCGAAATTTTCATAAATACGCATACGTGGCTTCTTCAAACCATCGCTATTTGGCGATTTCCCACTGTGCCGCTGTTTTTTGAGATTCGATCGCTAAGAGACTGAACGTTAGCAGCCTGCTCTAGCAATATTTTCTGCAAATCCAAAATGATGTTGAATCGGTAAAAGCTGTCGGGCAATAGATACACTAGGCTAAATAGTTACTTAATAACGTATAATCTTTCCATTATGCGAAAACTTACTTTTCTCCTCATCGCCTTTCTGACAGTTGCTTTTGTCTTTCTCAGTTTTTCTGAGTTAAAAAGCATCGTCGAGACTCTCCAACAAGCCAACTTTTGGATTATCCTCCTCGCTCTCTTCGTCCAACTGGTGTGGCTCTATAATATGGGTTTGACCTTCCGCTCCCTCTACTGGCTGGTGGATTTAAAGGAAGATAGCATCCATCTCACCAAAGTTGCCACCGCCGCAAATTTTATTAATGTGGTTGCTCCTAGTCTCGGCGTTGGCGGGATGGCGGTTTTTGTCAACGATGGTAGAGAGCGGGGGCATCCCTCCGGCAAAGTTACTGCCGCGACCGCACTTTTTATCCTTTTTGATTACGCCGCTTTTCTCTGTGTTCTCGCTTTGGGGATTATCGTTCTCGTTCGGCGGGATGACCTCACTAGCGGCGAGATTAGTGCTTCTGTTTTTCTATTTTTCATCTTTCTAGGCTTATCTTTCCTCATCTTTTTGGGGATGCACTCTGCTAAAAAACTCGGCAAAGCCCTCGCTTGGCTCACCCGTATTGTAAATCGTCTCGCAGACCCTTTAATTCACCGCCTCTATCTCGAAGAGAAGAAAGCCCATCTTTTTGCCGAAGAAATTGCTGAGGGGTTGGTCAGCGTTCGGCTTCGCCCCAAACGCCTTATTAAACCGCTATTTTTTGCCCTCATCAACAAAACGTTGCTCATTATCGTCTTACTCTTAATGTTCACTGCTTTCAAAGTCCCCTTTTCTGCCGGTACTATCATCGCAGGATTTGCCATTGGCTATCTTTTTCTAATCGTCTCCGTTACCCCTTCTGGAATCGGCGTGATGGAAAGTGTTCTCGCCCTCGCGCTCACTTCTTTGGGGGTGATTTGGAGTCAAGCTGTCGTCATCACGCTCGCCTTTCGCGCTGTCACCCTCTGGTTTCCGCTCGGATTGGGTGCATTAGTCTTCCGTAATTTACAAAAAGAAAAGAAATCAACCCTATGAAATCAAACGAAGTTGTCCCTGTCTTAATCTCTATCCTCATCATTATAGCGGTCGCTCTTCTTCAAAAACAAAGCAAACTGATTGCCGCACTCATCTCCACCACGCCGATTCGGATTGCCCTCGCCATGTGGATTGTTTACGCCTCCGTCAATGGAAATAAAAGGGAAATCACGCAATTCAACCAAAGTGTTGCAATTTCGCTCATCCCCACATTTCTCTTTGCCCTCGCCGCGTGGGTTGCCGCGCGGAATGGCTTGAAAATCGGCTGGATTTTACTCTCAGGGTACGGCACTTGGGCAATCGGCGCAGGGGTTGTTTATTTCTTCCGTCAAGTTTTGGGGATTGGATAATGTGAATGCGTGTCATGCGCTTAGTAATTGTCTAGAAAACACTTCATGGAAAGCACACCGCAAAGACACAGAGTATACACGTGTGCCTGTGCACAGTGCAGGCAAAGTTTTTCTCTGTGGACACAAGGAGTTTCGGGTCTTTCGGATTTCGCGGTAGCCTGAAAACTTTCTCCGCAAGATTAGACGAAAACGTGATTAAAAAGCAAAGAAAATTAGTAAAATCGGTGGAATCAGTGGATAAAACTGAAACTTTGAAATTATCCTACCGCGAAGTCTAAAAAAACCACAATTTAAGAATATACCAACGCCGATAACCATAATTACAGGAACCCACTTCTTTTTGGATTTCATAGGCTATCATAACTTTCCGATAATTTCCTCCGCCCGATCAACCCTCACTGTCCCCTCCGCCACCATTTGTGCGGCGACCTTCTCAACCGTTTCTCCGCTCGCGCCTGCCGCGATGGCGACTTGCCGCGCGTGCAGGGACATGTGTCCACGTTGGATGCCTTCGGTGGCGAGTGCGCGTAGGGCTGCCAGATTTTGCGCCAATCCCACCGAGACGATGATCTCGGCAAGTTCAGACGCGGTTTCAACTTGCATTAATTTTAACGCGGCTTGGGCTGTGGGATGCACCTTCGTCGCACCGCCAACGATGCCAACCGCCATCGGCATTTCAAGCGTGCCGACCAAGTTGCCGTCATCATCTTTTCCCCAAGTAGAGAGGGATGTATAACGTCCGCTTCGTGCCGCGTAGGCGTGCGCGCCAGCTTCGATGGCGCGCCAATCGTTGCCTGTGGCGATGACGACCGCGTCCACGCCGTTCATGATGC
>JAOZOM010000059.1 GCA_029933275.1 Anaerolineales bacterium
CCGTGACCAGTGTATTCTCGCGTAACGTAGAAGCCACGGCTTTCAACATATTTTTGTATCGCTGCGGAGACGTCACCTGTTTTATTACCAGGTCGCATTTTATCAATGCCTGCCGCTAAAGCATTTTCGGTTACATCAAGCAGTTTTTGTACTGCTGAGGAAACTTCCCCTACCCCAGCAGAAAAAGCAGAATCCGCTACGAAGCCGCCGAAAAGCGTTCCGCAATCGATGGATACAAGGTCGCCTTCTTTTAGTTTTCGTTTCTTTTTCGGTATCCCATGCACCAGTTCCTCGTTGATACACACCGTAATGGAGGCAGGAAATGGATAAGGTCCGGGATAGTTTTTAAAGGGCGATGTTGCATTGTGTTTCCGCAGAACTTCCTCAGCAGCCGCGTTGAGGTCAGCTGTGGTAACACCTGGTTTTAATAATTTTCGGACAGTTGCATGAACTGTCGCATTGATACGTCCTGCTTCACGCATAATTTCAATTTCAGCAGGGTTCTTTACGTGAATTTGTCGCGCCCAATCCATGATTAACTCTTCTTTAAGGCGGCTATCAAATCTTCGGTGACTTTGAAAATAGCCTGATCGCCTTTTATTTCTACTAATAACCCTCGGTCGCGATAACATGCGATTAGGGGGGAGGTTTGCTCCATATAAACTCTTAAGCGTTTTTTGACCGTTTCTACTTTGTCATCGTCGCGCTGGTAAAGTTCAGAGCCATCAATATCGCAGATGCCTTCTTTTTTCGGTGGGTTGTTCACGCTGTGGTAAATGTGTCCATTCGCGCGGCAAGTCCAACGTCCAGAGAGGCGTTCGATAAGTATTTCGTCCGGTGCAGTGATAAAGGGGACGACATTGATATCTTCGCCCACCTCGTTGAGCATCGCTCTAATCGCATCTGCCTGCACAGGGGTACGGGGGAAGCCATCCAAAATAGCACCAAGTTTGCAATCCGGACGGAAAATCCGATCTTTGACCATAGCGATGGTCACATCATCTGGCACTAATTCGCCTTTGTGCATATAGCTTTGTGCCAGTTTCCCTAATTCCGTTTGATTTTTAATACTCTCTCGAAAGAGATCCCCAGATGAGATATGTGCCAAACCAGTTTGCTTCGCCAAAATTTCCGCTTGCGTGCCTTTTCCGACACCCGGAGGTCCGAGCAGAACAATATAGGTCGCCATATCTGCGTCTCCTTAGCGAACTAGAATGGAATCCTGGTAACCGTGCAATTTGAGTTCGGCATCAATATTCTGGAAGACATCCCGAACAACACCGACCACAATCAACAAACCTGCGGATGAAACGAGAAGCAAGCCTGCTCCCTGCGAACTAATCGGCATAATAAATTGCATTAGATAAGGTAGCACTGCCACAAGACCGAGAAATAATGCGCCCGGCAAAGTGATACGCCGCTGTACTTTTGTAAGATAACGTTGAGTCGGGGCACCTCGGCTTACGCCGGGAATCTGTGCACCCATTCGTTTAAGATTTTCTCCGTAGTTTTGCTGTGCAAAGAGAACATCGGTATAGAAGAAGGTAAAGATAACGACCATGAAGAAATAGATCGCCCAATACGTTCCACCAGTGCCATTAAAGGTGTTCTGCGTTCCCAAAGCAAAGTTTTTGATCCATTCAATTTCAGAGGAAACAAAATAGCTGGAAACAATTGCCGGGAATTGCAAAATAGCACTGGCAAAAATAAGTGGGATCATACCTGCCATATTAACCATCAGAGGTAAGGTGCCTTTGACAGGCATGGACATACGATTACCCATGCGCCGTCCCGGATACATAACGGGGACGTTACGGCGCCCTTGTTGAACAAAAACAATGGCGTAAATGGTTAGGACTAAAACAACGATTGTCATTGCTAATAACATCCAACGGTTCTGCTCATCACTCATCATTCGTACAAGGTTGCTAGGCAAGTTGACCACAATCCCCGCAAAAATGATTAGGGAAAGACCTTGTTTACGCATCCCGTATTCCGAGATTAGCTCACCAAGCCAAATAGCAAACATCGTTCCGCCGGTCATCACCAAGAGAACGGTGATTGAGGGAAGGAGGAGAGCTCCGCTAAAGCCAAAGGGGATAATCTGAGATAAGCCCAATTGCGTAGCGTAGGAATTGAAAATGTTGACCTGCCCAATTGCAGAAAGAGCCGCCATTGGAACCGCTAAAATATAAGTCCACTTTTCCATCCATTTTTGCCCTTCGCGCGGGTCATCTTCCATTCGCTTCTGTAAAGCAGGAATGATTGGGGTAAGCAATTGCAAAATAATTTGCGCCGTAATATATGGATAAACACCCATTGATAAGAGCGAAAATTGTGATACAGTGCCGCCCGACAAAAGATCGAGGAAGTTAAAAAAGGTCCCATTCGCGCCAAGATTAGCTCGGAATGTCGCTAACGCGACAGCATCTACGCCAGGAACAGGAACGTTGGCGGCGACTCGATAAAGAGCCAAGAACCCCAGCGTGTATAGCAATTTGCGCCGAATATCAATCGAGGTCCACAGGTACCGCCATCCAGAAAATGTTGACTTCATAAAGTCTCCTTGTCCTACGACAAGCTAGTTAATCAACTCTACGCTGCCACCCGCAGCTTCGATCTTCTCTTGTGCGCCTTTGCTTACACGATGAACACGCACTTTTAAAGCGGTGCTGATCTCGCCACGTCCCAGAACAACAACGGGGTTACGAGTATCGCGTAAAAGGCGAGCATTATGCAAGCTTTCAGGGGTTACTTCGGCATCGGCTTTAAAAACTTCAGCCAATTGATCAAGGTTAATTTCATTATATTCAACTCGATTCCGAACGTGCATCCCTTTACCACGCATAAAGGGCAACCGGCGGAAGAAAGGTAAGTTACCGCCTTGGCGATATAATTTACCTCCGCTACCTGAGCGGGCTTTTTGTCCCTTAGTACCGCGTCCCGCAGTTTTGCCCTGACCAGCAGCAATACCGCGTCCGACACGTTTTCGGTTCTTCTTTGCACCCGGATTTGGTGCAAGTTCATGTAATTTCATATCAAAATCCTACTCTTCTACTTTAATCAAGTGACTAACTTTAAAAAGCATCCCTCGCAAAGCAGGGTTATCCACATGCTCCACAGTATGATTTATACGCCGCAATCCTAGCGCACGCACTGTAGCTTTTTGTCGTTTGCTGTACCCGATTGTGCTTTTTACCAAAGTAACGCGTAATTTCTTCTCAGCAGCTTTCTTCGCCATGATTGATTACCTCCGTTCCCAGAATGGCATCAAATCTTTGACATTCTTGCCACGTCTGGCAGCTTCTTCAGCTGGTGATTTCAATTGTTCTAAAGCATCAAAAGTTGCCTTGACAACATTAAGAACATTATTGCTACCCAAAGATTTCGTTAGAATATCTTTGACACCGGCAGCTTCCAAAACAGCGCGAACGCCACCTGCAGCAATAACACCAGTACCGGGAGACGCTGGTTTTAAGAGAACTCTTGCGCCTGAAACACGACCGATGGTCTTATGAGCAATGGTTGTGTCAGACAAATTAACAAAGTGAAGATCACGGCGCGCACGCTCAGAGGCTTTGCGAATCGCATCGGGAACAGAGTTTGCTTTACCGATACCCATGCCGATTTTTCCTTTTCCATCACCAACCACGATGGTTGCGCGGAATTGGAAACGGCGACCGCCTTTGACCACTTTTGCCACACGAGCAATCTCGATCATACGTTCGTCAAGATCGTCTGTTTCAAATTTCTTTTTCTTATCGAAGTTTGCCATAGTATTCTCCACGCAGCCCTAAAACTGCAGGCCGCCTTCTCGTGCGGCATCTGCCAGAGCTTTGACACGCCCAGTATAACGAAAACCACCACGATCAAAAACAATACTGGTAACTCCCGCTTTCTTCGCGCGCTCGGCGATAGCCTCGCCAACCAGACGAGCTTGTTCAATTTTCTTCAGATCCTTCATCTTTGCACGCAATTCAGCATCAATGGTAGAAGCAGAAGCAAGCGTTTTCCCTGCTTCATCATCAATCACCTGAGCGTAAATCTCCGAGAGACTTCGGAAAACACTCAATCGCGGACGTGCAGGGGTTCCAGAAATATGTTTGCGCACACGAGCATGACGTCGAATGCGAGCTGCGGAGCGATTATTCTTTGCACCCATAATTTACATTCCTTTTCCGGCTTTGCCAGCTTTACGGCGGACATATTCGCCAAGATAACGGATTCCCTTACCATGATAAGGTTCAGGAGGGCGAACTTTACGAATTTCAGAGGCAACTTTGCCGACTGCTTCCTTATCAATGCCCATAACCTTAATTTGTTTGGTCTTAGAATCTGCTTCAAAGCTAATACCATCCACTGGTTCAATTTCAACTGGATGCGAATAGCCCACGTTCAAAACAAGATTCTTACCTTTTACTTCGGCACGGTAGCCAACACCCTGAATTTCAAGAACTTTCTCAAAACCGGAGCTAACACCTTCTACCATATTAGCAATCAATGCTCGCGTCGTTCCGTGGAGAGCGCGCTCTGTCGGATGATTAGATTTCCGTTTAACGGTAACCAGCCCATCTTCTAGGGCGATTTCCATCAAATGTGAAAATTGACGCTGCATTTCGCCTTTTTTGCCTTTTATTTTCACAAAAGACCCTTTAATATCAACCTGCACACCCTCTGGGATGCTAACAGGCATACGTCCAATACGAGACATCTTTAATAGCCTCCTGCTACCAAACTTTACAGAGGAGTTCGCCGCCAACACCCAAAGAACGAGCTTTTTGTCCTGTCATTACTCCTTGAGGAGTAGACAAAATCGCAATGCCGATACCAGAAAGAACCCAGGGAATATCCCGTTTTTTGGTATAAACACGACGTCCAGGACGACTTACTCGCTCCAAACCGGTCAAAACCGATTGGCGTTCGCGACGCTTACCTACATATTTGACCTGCACGCGTAGCACAGGCTGGTTCGGTCGTTCCCCGTCAATAACTTCAACCTTATCCAAATACCCTTCACCCTTGAGGATGTTGGCAATTCCTACTTTCATTTTGGAGCTAGGCATAGCAACGGTTACTTGACCAATCATGACCGCGTTACGGATGCGGGTCAGCATATCAGCAATAGGATCAGAAACACTCATTTTTTTACCTCTACCCAACTACCAAGAAGCTTTGGTGACGCCAGGGATCTTCCCTTCTAGCGCAAGCTCACGAAAGCAAATTCGACATAAGCCAAAGCGGCGAATATAGCCACGAGGGCGGCCACAACGTTGGCAGCGATTACGGACACGGGTTGGATATTTGCGTCGCATCTCACGATACTGCATACATTTTTTTGCCATAATTATGCTTCCTTTTTGAAGGGCATTCCAAACAAGCTCAACAAAGAACGCGCTTGGTCATCATTCTGAGCGGAAGTAACGATGGTAATCTCCATTCCGCGCAGTTTGTCAATTTTATCGTACTCAATTTCGGGCCAAATCAACTGATCTTTAAGACCTAAGGTGTAATTTCCATGCCCATCAAACGAGTTAGGCGAAATACCACGAAAATCACGAACACGCGGCAGGGCAACATTAATCAGACGATCTGCGAAAGCCCACATTTTCTCACCGCGCAATGTTACTTTTGCGCCAATTACAATATCTTCACGCAATTTGAAATTTGCAATGCTTTTACGTGATTTTGTCAACACAGGTTTTTGACCGGTGATAATCATCAGATCGCTAACGGCAGCTTCGATAACTTTTGGGTTATCTTTTGCTTCGCCAAGACCAATATTCACAACTATTTTTTCAATACGCGGCACTTGCATAACACTCGTAAAACTAAACTCTTTTTTCAACGAGGCTACCGCTTCTTCTTGATAAAACTTTTTCATTTTGTTCATATCAATGCTCCAGTAACCCTATTCGATGATCGCTTGGCATTTTTTGCAAACGCGGTGAGCACCATCTCCATCGCGTTGCACAGCAACGCGAGTAGGTTGGTCACATTTAGGGCAGACCAGCATGACATTAGAAATATGCATCGGTCCTTCAAACTTAATCAACCCAGGGTTGATTGTACGCCCTTGCGTTTGCACTTGCTGCTGATGTTTAGTGCGCAGGTTAATCCCCTGCACAACAACGCGACTTTCCTTCGGGAGGACGTTAATCACCTCGCCGCGTTTTCCTTTATCATCAAAACGACCGCTAATAATTTCTACGGTATCGCCTTTTCGGATTTTATTTTTCATCTTTTGCTCCCAAAACCCTATAGTGCTTCCGGGGCTAACGAGACGATCTTAGTGTATCCGTGTTCGCGTAATTCGCGTGCAACGGGTCCAAAGATACGACTCCCCTTCGGGTTTTTACTATCACCGTCAAGAATGACTGCGGCATTATCATCAAAACGGATATGCGATCCATCGTCGCGTCGCCATTCTTTAGAGGTACGTACAATCACTGCTTTCACAATTTCGCTCTTTTTTACAGAGCCTTGCGGTGTAGCAACTTTTACTGTGGCTACCACAACATCGCCAACGCTACCGTATTTGCGAACCGAACCGCCCATAACATTGATTACCAAAATTTCGCGCGCACCGGTGTTATCAGCAATTTTCAAACGTGATTCACTTTGTATCATCGCTCAAGTCTCCTACACCTACATCAGCAGTACGCTTTTCGCGTTTGATAATCTCTTCAACAACCCAATGCTTCTGCTTCGAGATCGGGCGGCTTTCAACGATACGAACTTCATCACCGATATTGCAATCCATTTCATCATGTGCTTTAACACGTTTGCTACTGTGAACAACCTTACGATAAAGCGGATGACGATAAGTTCGCGTAATTTCAACCACGACGGTTTTCATCATTTTGTTGCTGGTTACGAAACCAACCATTCGACGACGCTCGTTCATGCTACACCTTCTACTTCAGCTTCTGATTCCAATTCACGGATAATTGTGCCCATCCGAGCAATATCACGGCGCACAAAACGCACTTGGCTGGTATCCGTTAACTGACCAGTAACCTGCTGAAAACGAAATTTCATCAATTCTTCGCGGGCATCCATCAATTTAGTTTCGATTTCGCCAATAGACAATTTACGAAGTTCATTTGCTTTCATGTCTATTCTTCTCCTAATTTACGAGAAACGATCTTCGTTTTGACTGATAATTTGTACTGAGCTAATCGAAGGGCTTCTATAGCTACATCATCAGGGAGACCGCCAATCTCAAACATAATACGACCTGGTTTCACAACCGCGACCCAATACTCCACAGAGCCTTTCCCCTTACCCATACGAGACTCGGCAGCACGCTTGGTATAGGGCTTATCCGGAAAAATACGGATCCACACTTTACCACGGCGTTTCATGGAGCGCACAATTGCACGACGGGCAGCTTCGATTTGACGGGCTGAAATCCAACCTGGTTCTAAAGCCTGAATGCCATAGTCACCAAAGCTTACTTCGGCACCGCGCAATGCTTTGCCACGCATCCGGCCGCGCATTTGTTTACGCCATTTAAAACGTTTTGGCATCAACATAAGAATATCCTCTCTTCTAAAGCAATCTCAAAGAATGTCCTACGCGCTAACGTAGACACCTTCGGTAGCTTCAGCTTTTTCTTCCACTTTTGGCATTTTCTCGCCTTTATAAACCCAAACTTTGACCCCGATTGCACCATAAGCAGTTATCGCTTTAGCAATCGAAAAATCAATATCAGCTCTCAAGGTTTGTAGAGGCACACGTCCGTCACGCAACCATACACGTCGCGCCATTTCAGCACCACTTAGGCGACCCGAAACTTCAATCTTCACACCTTCAGCACCTTGGCGCATCGCGTTTTGGATTGAACGTTTCATTGCACGACGATAAGCAATACGACGGGTGAGTTGGTCTGCAATATTGACTGCAATTAAGTGAGCATCGGTATCAGGGGATTTGATCTCTTTCACATCCAAATCAACTTTCTGCCCAACCAACTCTTCTAAGGCTTTGCGAATTTTCTTTACGCTCTCGCCTTTGCGTCCAATCAAAACACCGGGCTTAGCAGTATGAATAGAAACCTTCACCTTGCCAGGGAAACGCTCGATCTCAATATTTGAAATACCAGCACGTTGAGTAAGAACGGATTCAGATAATTGCTTACGCAACTCTTCAACTTTTCTAAAAGTGGGGGAACCACCTTTCGCCGCAACGCCTGTCAACAAACTGCGAATAGCAATATCTTGCTGTAATAAATCACGGTACTGCGTGCCTTTGGCAAACCAACGGGCTTTCCACGGATGCGTGATTTTCAGGCGAAAACCAACGGGATGAACTTTACGACCCATAATATCTCCTATTTCCTTTACGCTTCTCGCTCGCGCAAGATAATCGTCACATGCGAAGAGCGGCGCAACAGCGGCTTGAAACGACCGCGTGCTCCAAAGCGACGCCATTTACGAGTGGGAGCTTCATCTGCATAAACTTTGGCAACATACAGGTCATCCCGGTTGAGTCCAAAATTTTCCTCAGCATTGGCAACAGCAGAAACCAGCAATTTACGAACAGGTTCTGCAGAGCGTTTTTGTACAAAGCGCAACATATCAAGTGCCGCTACAGCATCTTTACCACGAATTAAGTCAATTACGAGGCGAACTTTCTGAGCAGATACTGAGTGGTAGCTTAATCTGGCGCGAATATCTTGAGTAGCCATAATTTAAACTCCTCCTACGATTGGTGACCACGATAGGTACGCGTAGGGGCAAATTCACCCAAACGATGACCAACCATATTTTCAGTAATATAGATTGGCACATGGCGGCGACCATCATGAACAGCTATCGTATGCCCAACCATCTGAGGGAAAATAACGCTCGCCCGACTCCAAGTACGAATAACTTTCTTTTCGCCTTTTTGATTCATGGCATCAATTTTTACGAGTAGTTTCGGGTCAATGAAAGGACCCTTTTTCAACGATCGTGACATAATAAATTCCTCGCTTATCCCTACCGCTTGCCTTTATTACGGCGGCGCATAATATACTTATCAGTATCTTTATTACGGCGGGTCTTATAACCCAAAGTGGGTTTACCCCACGGGCTTTTCGGTCCTGGCATACCAATCGGTTGGCGACCTTCACCACCACCGTGCGGATGGTCATTCGGGTTCATAGCGGAACCACGCACTGTCGGGCGGATACCCATGTGGCGTTTACGTCCAGCTTTACCAAGTTTGATATTGCTGTGATCCACGTTGCCAACCTGACCAATCGTTGCGTAACAACCCTGACGGATCAAACGGACCTCACCAGAGGGGAGGCGGATTTGAGCATAATCGCCTTCTTTCGCCAAGACTTGTGCCGAAGCACCCGCTGAACGAACCATCTGTGCGCCTTTGCCTTCTTTCATCTCGATATTATGAACCATCGTACCTACCGGGATATTTGCAATCGGCAAACTATTCCCTACTCGAATTTCAGCTTCGGGACCAGACATTAAGGTATCGCCAACTTTGACACCGAGAGGGGCAATAATATATCGTTTAGCACCGTCTGCATAAAAAAGTAATGCCAAACGAGCCGTTCGATTTGGATCATATTCGATAGCCGCCACACGAGCGGGAACACCAAATTTATCGCGTTTAAAATCTACAATGCGGATAAAACGGCGGTGTCCACCACCACGATGCCGAACGGTTACGCGTCCATGAGCGTTGCGACCACCGCTTTTGCGAAGCGGAATAATCAAAGAACGTTCAGGTGTTTTCTTCGTAATCTCTTCAAACGTATACCCTGTCTTATTACGCTGACCGGGTGTAGTCGGTTTATATTTTTTGACTGCCATTACTGTACACCTTCAAA
>JAOZOM010000278.1 GCA_029933275.1 Anaerolineales bacterium
ACGCGCCCCTCTTCGTCAAGATAGGCGGCACCTGCTTCGGGTTGGAGATAGGCATGTTCTTGCACAGGCGTGTGATATTCACCTTCGACAATTACATCCGCTGCCGCGAAACCAGCCTCTATATCTCCTTTACGGATGCGATTATGGACGCAGATATTCGAGTCGCCGCGCTGGGGGTGTACCAGAGTCGATTCGGGCTGCATAGCAGCACGCGCGTCAAGGACGAGGGGAAGGTCTTCGTAGCGAACCAAGATGAGAGCACGCGCGCGTGCGGCGATCGCCTCGGTTTCCGCAACGATTAGAGCAACCTGATCTCCAACGAAGCGCACTACATCCTCACAGAGAACAGGCTGATCAGGAATCTGCAAGCCGTATTCGTTGACGGGGACATCTTTGGCGGTAAAAACAGCAATCACGCCTTCGAGGGCTTCGGCTTTGGAGGTGTCAATTTCTAAAATTCGCGCGTGGGGACGATTAGCGAAGAGAATTTTCATATACGCCATATTTGGTATTTTAATATCGCCAGAATAAACGGCTTCGCCCATTACTTTTGAGCGAGCATCAACGCGTGGGAGAGATTGTCCAACTATTTTTGTCTGCATAATATTTACCGGGATTTTTTTGAAGATTTACGTCTTGTCGGCGGAGGGTCTCGTCGTGCGGGAGCTACGGCTTTATACATAACCGCGTAAATTACGCCAATTACGCCGGATAAAAGGAGCAAAATTAATAAGCCGAGTAATATATTGGCTTCCAAATCTGTCCATGAATAAATTTTATTTAAAAGAGGGATGATCGCATCTACTTTCCAAAGAAGTTTAGGGATATTGGGTGCGCCAAAAAGTTTTGGGCTAACGCGGTAAAAAACACGCCTAACCTCCTCTCCTTGTAAAAGGGTCATCGCTGCAACGTAAGAAATAACTGGGAACAGAAGAATCATCATGCAACCAATTCCGCGTTGACCGGCGGGTAGTTGTTTTTTCTTATGGATATTATCGTCAAATTTATAATTTCCCATAATTATCTTTTCTCTTTACTCGCTTCTTCGATGGCGTTCACGATTTTATAATAACCTGTGCAACGACATAAATTACCGGAAATCGCTTGCTCAATTTCATTACGTGTCGGTTCTGGTTTTTCCTCGAGCAACTTTGCTGCCGACATGATAAATCCTGGTGTGCAGTATCCGCATTGCACCGCACCTTCGTGGATAAATGCCTCTTGCACGGGATGTAATTGTTCCTTTGCCGCGTCTGCGATTCCCTCAATTGTCATGATTTCCGCTCCATGCGCTCTAGCTGCGGGAACAAGGCAAGACATTACAGCTTTTCCATCAAGATAAACCGTACAAGCACCACATTCGCCTTCGCCACAGCCACTTTTTGCGCCCATCAAGCCAACTTTTGATCTTAATACCGCAAGCAGAGGCTTATCTTCTGCGTTTTCAATGATATATTCTTTCCCATTAATTTTTGTGACGATTGGATCGCCTACTTTGCGGATTGGTGCGGGATGATTGGATGTTTGTGTCTCTTTTCCCCATAGGAGGACGGGATCGCGCGGGAAGTCGGCTTGCTCGGTGCCATCTCGCAAGGAACGCAATCCTCGCTGGGTCATTACCCGAACCATCTCGCGGCGATATGCCGCAGAAGCGCGGATATCGTCAATCGGCTGGGAGGCTGCCATAGCCAAATTAGCGGCTTCGGCAATCACCTCTTCGGTCAACTCTTTGCCAAGGAGGTAAGATTCTGCCTCCGTCGCGTGGATGATGGTCGGCGCAACCGCTCCGAGAGTAATAGATGCTTTTTCAACGCCGCGCAAACCCAAATCAAGGACGATGGCGACGTTGATGATCGAAATCGCCTGCGCTTGCCTTAATCCCAGCTTGATGAATGTCCCGCGCTGATTTTCATCCAAAGCAGGGAAAGAAATATCCACGAGCATTTCATCGTCTTGCATGAGGGTTTTTCGCACGCCGAGATAAAATTCATCTAAAGCTACGGTGCGCTCACCACGCGGTGAAAGCAGTGTAATGCTCGCCCCAAGAGCTATCAACGGGGTGATGGTGTCATTCGCGGGCGAGGCGGTGAGGAGATTGCCCGCCACAGTACCACGATTACGGATTTGGTTTGCGCCTACTTCCCAACATGCTCGCGTGAGAGGGTAGGCACGCTCACGCAGTAAGTTTGACCCTGCAACGTGATTATGTGTGACCATCGCGCCGAGGTGGATGATGTTATTTTCATCGAGTGTGATGCGGTCTAAATCGGGGAGGCGCGAAATATCAATGAGGGTTTGGATATCGCTACGTCCGCCACGTTTGAGTTCCAGCACTAAATCGGTGCCACCCGCGACGATATGCGCGTTTTTATCTTTTGCTAAAATAGAGACAACTTCTTGGGGGGTAGAGGGGGTGATATGTTTTTGCCACATAAGTTTTGGACCAGTAATTTATAGGAATTTGCTACAAAGCTAAGAGAAGGTCTAAAAACAACTTCTCGAAAAGCGCACCACGTTTTTCT
>JAOZOM010000279.1 GCA_029933275.1 Anaerolineales bacterium
GGAGCGAGGAAATCCATCGCGGCTTTATAGTTCATCGGTCCGCCGTTGCCAGAGATGGTGATGCCTTCGGGCGCGGCAGTTGCTAAAGTGAGATATGAGATGGGGGTCACGCCTTCACCGCTCATGCCAGATACTACGCCTTCTTCCCAATTATCTTTTTCGGCGGAGGGGCGAAAAGCCAATGTTGGGAATGTATTTGCGAGGGTAACGCCAGCTTTTGCATCGGGATATTTATCCAGAACGCCACCGATTGCGCGCATAATTGCCACAATGGATGTTACGGCGGCGGTCAATTTGAAGAGTTTCGGGATTTCGGGATCACCGGTAGACATAATCCAGTCTACGATTTTGGCGGTGAGTTTTGCGTTTTGCGAGGCAATATCTCCCTCGATTCCGTCTCCGCTATCGCCGCCTTGCGGGCAGGATAGTGAATACTCAATGCCCATTGCGCCGGCTTCTTCCAGTTTTTTGGTATTCGATTGCCATGCGGCAGCATCTGCTTCGTCATCGCCGGATACGGGACCTCCGGTAGAACCCATAGTTAGGCGATCTGGATATTCTCTAATCAATATCTTAATCTCTTCGCAAACGCGGTCGAGGGGATGTCCCGAAACATTGTCGAAGTTTCCAAAAGTTTCTTCGCCAAAAGTAACCATATATTCGGAAGGAATGTGGATGGGAACGTTGTCGAAAGCCGTTTTCATGACACCACCCGCCCAACCGGCGTCGTAGGCTTTTCTCATCTGGTTTAAGCCATCTGTGGGAGGAGCAGCCGATAGCAAATAGGGTGAGCGAATTTTTCGTCCAAAGAAGTCGGTTTCAAGCGAAACGGGAACAGAGTCGTAGCCGGGCAATTGGTAATGAGATTTGCGCGCATTTTCAATGATAGGTTTTTCTTTGCCTTCCAAATAAGCGTCAATCTCAGTCGCGGTATTTTTGCCCGAAGCAACTGCTTCTACGACTGTTGAGGGTCCAGTAGCCATATCGCCGGCGTAGAAAACGCCTTCAACTTCTTCGCGAGCGAGCGTGGAACGCATCCCGATTGAGATAATGACCGTATCAATATCGTTTCGGATGCTATCAGTTCCGCTCAGGTCTTCAACGTTGAAGGGACCAAAAGGTGTTCCTTCCGGGAGTTGTACCCCGACTGTTTCAATGCCTTGAATCCCTTTTTCGCCTTTTAGAATACTTTTTAGACGAATACGCCCATTGACTTCGATATCAAAGTCAAGCAATTCTTGCCGTTCTCTGGCTTCGAGGGGGAGTTCCGAGTATTTTTCGAGAGCAAAAAGTTCAACATGTTTTGCGCCGCGTAATTTTGCTGTGAGAGCACAGTCTAAGGCTGTTGCGCCGCCGCCGATAACTGCCACGCGCCCATCAAAGGAATAATTCTCTGGCGCGGAGAGAAAATCAACCATTTGGATCGCCAAATTTTCATTCTCAATGCCCAGAGAAATTGGTTTCCAGAGACCGGCTGAGACACAGACTGCATCGTAGCCATCATTGAGTAAGCTCTTGGGGTCTTCGACAGTGGTTTCTAGTTTTGGCGTGATTTTTCCAAGTGACAAAGCGAAATCAATATCGCTTTTCATTGCTTCTTTATCCAGACGATGATCGGGGATTAATGCTGCCATCCCGCCGAGATGGTCGTTTTTCTCAAAAATTTCAACTTCGTATCCCATTTGAGCCAAAGCGCCGGCGGTGCCAAGTCCAGATGGACCGCCGCCAATAACGGCGACTTTTTTGCCATTCAATTCCGGAGAGGAAAACTCTGGAACACCGCCCAATTCTTTTGCTTTTTCGACTATAGTCGCCTGTACCAATGGGATATTGATGGCTCCATCAACGAGAACGCGCGAGCAAGCCGCCATGCAGAAGGAATCGGGGCAGACCATGCCGCAAATCCCGCCGAGGGGATTTTTGCTCATGATCTCAGCGGCAGAACGCTTAATGTCGGAGGAATATCCCTCCCGCGCCGCCATGATGAAGTCAAAGGGTGAGACATCGGAAGGACAAGCCACTGTGCAGGGTTGCTCCTCGCAATATTCACAGCGCGCAAGTTCAAGTTCTAACTGTTTTTGGGTCATAGTATGTGAGTTGCCGTACTTTTTCTTTTCCATGGCGGACCTCCTAAGGTTAAATAATTTGAATAAAATTGGAAGTATCTTCTCAAAATGTAGGGGCGTACCCTTGCCGTCTCGCACCGGCGTGCTCGCGGCACGAACGGTGTGGTCGCCAAGTTGGGCAGGCACAAGGCGCTGCCCCTACCCCGAATTATTGAGATGATACAATTGAAAAATCTAGTACACAGTGGCGTAAATAACATGCAAGCTTGAAAATGAATTTACGACTTATATACCAAGTCCGTTTAAACGGACTTCCTGCCTAAGCAGAGATTTCAATCTCTCACCCAACAAACGCTCTTTTTAGCAAATTGTCAGGCGGCTAGTTGGAAAATTTCTAGTTCTAACGGATTTTGTGGTTTAACTCAAAAAGGCATAAAACTCTCTTAAAACAAG
>JAOZOM010000280.1 GCA_029933275.1 Anaerolineales bacterium
GCTCTGATTATAACGTCTGTTGCGCTGATTATCAGCGTGATTTTACAAAGCAAAGGTGCTGGGCTTGGCGGTTTGGCTGGCGGCGATACGGGTGGTGTTTTCACCGCACGTCGCGGCGTTGAGAAAACTCTCTTCCGTGCAACCATTGTTTTGAGCGTTGTTTTCTTCGCGTTGGCGATTGCAGCCGTCTTAGTTACTAAGTAAAACGCGTTATCAAGAAGGTCTTTTCTTGGCGTTGGATGATTTGATTCAACCGCGAGAAAAGACTTTTTTTTGTGAAAATCACATTCTTTTTTGTACACGGATTTTACAGATTGCGCGGCACTCTTTCGAGTATGCTTCGCGAAGAAAAACCTTTTTGTTTTTTCTCCGTAACACTAAAACTTATTTCCGTGTTCTCCGTGTACAAAAAACATGCACTTTATGAAAAAACTACGTTGGCAAATTTTTGTCGTTATCATTACCCTGATTTTGGTCGGGATTTTGTTATTGAGTCAGCAACCTGTTATTCAGACCATTCTCAGTCAGCCGACTAGCGGAGGTGTGTACACCGAAGCGTTGATTGGCTCAATGAGCCGCTTCAACCCTCTGCTGGATAGGAATAACGCCCCCGACCGTGACGTGGACAGGCTTCTCTTTAGCGGCTTGATTCGCTTTGATTCGCGCGGGATGCCCCTCCCCGATCTCGCCGAAGCGTGGGGGACTTCGCAAGACGGCATGATTTACAACTTCTCTATTCGCCCGAACGCGTTTTGGCATGATGGTGAAGCGGTTACGACTGATGATGTTATTTTCACCATCGATCTGATTAAGAGCAATATCTCTTTTTATCCGCAAGATGTGAAGGCTCTTTGGGATGAGGTCGAAATTAAACGTCTCAACGAGAAAACGATGCAATTTCGTTTGCCTGAGCCTTTCGTTCCCTTCCTCGATTATCTGACTTTTGGCATTCTGCCCCAACATCTACTTGGCACAATTCCTGCCGACCAGATTCTCAACGCGGCGTTCAACTTAAATCCGATTGGGAGCGGTCCTTATCAATTTGACCACCTTCTCGTTGAGAACGGTCAGATTACCGGCACCGTGCTAACGCTCGCCCCGAATTATTATGGGCAGAAGCCTTATATTCCTCAAGTTGTTTTTCGTTATTACCCCTCATCTGCTACTGCGCTGGACGCATATCAGCAAGGCGAGGTGATGGGCATTAGCCAAATCACTTCAGGCATTTTAGACGATGCGCTTCTCGAAGAGAATCTCTCGCTTTACACGAGTCGCCGCCCTGAGTTGAGTTTGATTTTCTTCAATCTCAATAATGGCGAGGTGCCTTTTTTCCAAGATTCTGCTTTTCGGAAGGCTCTTTTAACGGGACTTAACCGTCAGCGGATGATTAACCAACTTTTACGAGGGCAAGCCATCCCTGCGGACGGTCCCATCCTCCCCGGCTCGTGGGCGTATTATGATGGGGTGGAGTCAATTGCTTACGATTCCGAATCGGCTATTTCCATCCTAAAAAAAGAAGGCTATATTATCCCGCCCGAAGGGGGTGAAGTTCGCGCAAAAGATGGGCAGTTTTTAAGTTTTACGCTTTTGCATCCGGACGATGCCTTGCATACCGCGTTGGCAGAATATATCCAGCAAGATTGGGCAAAGCTTGGCGTAGAGGTTAAATTACAGGCGATGCCCTACGAGCAGTTGATTTACGAAAATTTGACCAATCGACAATACGAAGCCGCATTGGTTGATTTGAACCTGAGCTATACGCCCGACCCTGACCCTTATCCATTTTGGCATCAAGCCGAAGCAACGGGGGGACAAAATTATGCCCAATGGGATAACCGTCCCGCCAGCGAGTATCTCGAAAGAGCGCGCATCACAGCAGATATAGATGCGCGGGCGCGACTTTATCGCAATTTTCAGGTCATTTTTGCCCAAGAATTGCCGGCTTTACCGCTTTACTTCCCGACTTACACTTTTGGCGTTGATGCGCGAGTTTATGGTGTGCAGGCGGCTCCGCTTTACGATACCAGCGATCGCTTAAATAGCATTGCTGCGTGGCATCTTCTTACCCGCCGCTCCCTCGAAGCAACCCCAACCCCTTAAAGGGATAAAAAATGTCTACGCCAGAACAAGACTTGAAATTTATCGAAACCGCTCTCCCCGAGTTGAAAGCCTATCTTCTTTCGGACATTCTCTATTATCCGATGATGGGGAATCTGCCGCGTCTCACGCTTGGCGGATTGCTTCTCGCCCAACGCCGTTTGGGGGCTGGCAATCTCGGTACGCAACTTGACCCAAAACTTGCTTCCGTTAAAGAAAGATGGCGCGCGGCGTGGGCAAAGAAGTCCGCCCGCGAACTGGATGCACGTCTCACGCTCTGGCGCAATTACCTTGACGATTATCGTCGCGACCCCAAATCCAACCCGGGGAATTATGCCTACGAAGTCCGCTGGCGCGTGATTATTGAATTGCTTGTGAAAGAAGTAGACCAAATCCCCGCCGAGATCGCGGTT
>JAOZOM010000060.1 GCA_029933275.1 Anaerolineales bacterium
CTGTGTCTGTATCAAATTCCTCGGTATAGAATTGTTGTGCAACAGGCTCCGTTGGAAGCGGAGTGGGCGAGGCTACCTCCTCTACAGGAACGACAACAGCAGTAGGCTCAATAGGTGTGGTAGGTTCTGGTTCTGGTGTTTCTGGATCTGATGAGCTACAAGCTGAACTTGCAATAAGGGTAAGTATTACTAAAAGCAAAGCGTTTTTTATTAGTTTGGATTTCATTTTATTCTCCTCCGATTTAATATAATTAGGCAATAACAGCAGTATAACAAAGTGTTTTTCAAAAAACAATAGAAAAAACAAGATTGAACAGGAAAATATAAATCCCCCTTATATAATGAACCCCGAAAGGTTAAGTACCTTTCGGGGTTGGTATTTATTTTGCTCGGTTTAGGGTTCCATAATCTTGAACCACTCAAATTCTACATTGACGGGAAGTATGTCAAAAGAAGAAACGGAAACACCTACCATGCCCTCTTTAAACACATATTTATTCTCCTCAAAAGATTTAATCTCTTTTCCATTGACATAAAGAGTAAGTGTTTTCCCATCACAAGTAACCGCATATAAATTTGTTTCTTTACCTGTTTTGAGATTTTTAACTCCACCGGTTACAAGCTCATTATATCCCGTATCACCAGCTATATCATACGCATAAAAATTATAGTAACCACCGCTTGTAATGTTAAATTCATACCAACCTTCATCGAGGTCCAAGCGACAAATTAGACTTACATTATTCGTGTTGGCACCGCGATTATTTACTTCGGTTTCTAAGTGAACATCATCGTATACTTGATCTTCATAGTATGTATAAACATAATTATTTTCATCTTGAATATCAAAGACCAAACGGTCATTCTCTGGGTAAACATCAAATCCACTATCATCGTCAGCGAAATAAATATAGGGCCAACCAGCAAAATCATCACCAAATTCTTCAGTAAAGAATCGTTGGGGTGTAGGCGTGGGCGGCGGTGTTGTTGGTTCAGGGATCGCGGTAGCCGTAGGCTCAGGAACATCTGTCGGCGGTACGACAGTCGGTTCTTCTGTTGGAGCGGCAGGTTCTGCGGCGGGAGCTTCATCAGGAGCGGCGGCACTACACGCCAAGCCGACAATCAAGATAAAGCCGATTAAAAGTAAAAAGGGTTTTGCTAATTTCGAGTTCATTTCATTCTCCTCCAAAACGAATAAAGTTGGTTAATGAAAACAGTATAGCAAAAAGGTTTTCATCTGACAATAGGAATAAAGAACTTGTCTACACACAAAAAAACGCCACTCAAGAGAGCGGCGTTTTTTGTGGAGATGGCGGGAATCGAACCCGCGTCCGAAAGACTCGAACCTCGAATATCTACGAGCGTAGTCGATTGATGAACGTCACCGGATGCTTCTCAATCGGCAGGAAAATCATCCAGTCAGCCACTAGGACCCGAAAGCCCTCTTTCACACATTTAGTAGCCTCTTGTGCGGCACTCCGCTTTTGCGTCGCCCGAACCTATGACCCAACGGAGAAGGGTAAAGGGGGACGGGTCTCTTTTGAGACCGACCACTATGATCATCGCTTAAGCAGCGAGGGGCATAGCAGCGTAAGGTGTGCGTTTGGCACTTGTTTTTTGCGCTGATTTTACGAGAAACGGCGCACTCTCGGCTCGCAATTCGGGATCAGCCTCCTCCGTCGAAGCCTGTCATCCCCATACTTCCTCATTATAGCATGAAGCATATTTTCTGCAAAATTTATTCTGTCCCCATCCCCAACCCTTCCCCGACAAGCGGGGAAGGGAGCTTTCCCTCTCCCAAGATGGGAGGGGACAGGGTGATGGATAGAAAATCCTAAATCGGCTGCCTAAAATCATAGAGCTTATTTTCTTGGATATAGTGATAAACAGCATCCGGCAGATAATAGCGAATCGGCAATCCCGCCGCGGCGCGCCTTCTGATTTCACGCGAGGCAATTTCGAGCAGAGGCGCATCTACATAGCGCAGTTTTGCGCGAAGACTGGGAAGCACCTGATCAAGTTTACTCAGATCAATTAAATCGCCGGGACGCCGCATCACGCCAATTTCGTGACAAGCAAAGATAATATCTTCGGGACGATGCCACGAGGGAAGATTACGCAACGAATCCCCGCCCATTAAATAAACAAGGTTTGCGCTAGGGTTCTCCTTCTGAATAGTATGGAGCGTGTCAATCGTATAATGCGGTCCTTCTCGCTCTATTTCGACTTTTGAGAGTTCAAAAAATGGATTATCATCTATTGCCAAGTGAACCATTTCTAAACGATTTTCAAGAGCCGTAATTTTGCGATTCAATTTATGGGGAGGAGTGGGCGTTAACACCCAAAGCAGACGGTCAAGTTTGAGCTGAGCGCGAATTTCGCAAGCCAAAATCAGATGCCCAAGGTGAGGCGGGTCGAATGTCCCGCCGAAGATGCCGATTCGTCCTTTTTTCATGGGCGTAGTATATCTTAAACACAATAGAAGAGGCAAAAAAGTTGTACAATAAAGCCATGAAAGCATATCAACTCTTTTCCCAAAATCCAATTGAAACGGAACCTTTGCGCGCTACCGAAATTCCTATCCCAGAGCCAAAAAGGGGACAAGTGCGCGTTAAGGTGAGCGTTTGCGGCGTTTGCCACACCGATTTGCATACAGTCGAAGGCGATATCCATCCCCCGCACTTCCCCATCACACCCGGACATCAAGTGGTGGGCGTAGTCGAAAAAGTCGAGGGCGAAAGCAAAGTAAAAATCGGACAACGCGTTGGTATCCCCTGGCTTCATACTGCATGCGGAAAATGCAAATACTGCCTGCGCGGACAGGAGAATCTCTGTCCGCACGCGAAATTTACAGGATTCCATGTAAACGGCGGATTTGCCGAATATATGCTGGCGGATGCGCGTTATCTGCTCCCCATCCCCGAGGGGATTTCAGATGAGCAAGCCGCCCCTCTGCTTTGCGCGGGGATAGTCGGCTATCGCGCCTTGAAACGCGCCGAGATTGAGCCGGGAGAACGCATCGGGTTATTTGGTTTTGGAGCAAGTGCACATTTGATGATTCAAGTTTTGCGTTATTGGGGATGCGAAGTCGCGGTCTACACCCGCTCGGCGGGACATCAGCAACATGCTCGGGACCTCGGCGCAGTTTGGGCAGGGCAAGCAGGCGAAAATTCAGGAACGTTACTCGATAAAGCGGTCGTTTTCGCTCCCGCCGGAGAGGTCGCCATCCGCGCTTTAGAGGCAATCCGCCCGGGGGGAATCGTCTCCATAAACGCCATCCACATGAGCGATATTCCCTCTTTTCCTTACGCAACCTTATGGGGAGAACGTGAATTGCGCTCGGTGGCAAACGCCACTTATCAGGACGGCGTTGATTTTTTGGCATTGGCAGAAGAGGCGGGGCTATATTCGACTGTAGAAAATTACGCCATCGATGAGGTAAACCGCGCCCTCAAAGACATGAAAGAGAGCAAATTTAACGGCGAGGCTGTTTTGCGGGTAAGATAATTAATTGTAATTTCCATCACAAGCATTTGTGATATTATTTACTTATATACTTTCAGCACATAACATAAACTCATATTGTCAGATAAATTCTGACCAAAAGGAGAGTGTTTTATGACCGAACTTCGCATTGACGCTTTGCTCCCCGCCGAAATGGCGCGGCGTGCCGAATATATCGGGGAGCGAAAATCTGAAGCTTCCACACTGCAAACGTTTGCTCTGGCTCTGATGGCGGGTGCGTTTATCGCATTTGGCGCAATTTTTGCGACCACAGTCGCCACGGGTGCATCTGGCGTTTTGACCTACGGCGTGACCAAATTATTGGTTGGATTAGCCTTCTGTTTGGGACTGATTCTCGTCATCGTTGGCGGAGCCGAACTTTTTACGGGGAATAATTTAATTGTGATGGCGTGGGCGAGCGGAAAAGTTAGCACCAAAGCCTTGCTACGCAACTGGGGTATCGTCTACTTGGGGAATTTTGTTGGATCGCTCGCTACCGTAGGCTTGCTTTTTGCAAGTAAACAATATCTCAGTGCCAACGGCGATATCGGGCTAACCGCCCTGAAAATCGCCAATGCCAAAGTAGGCTTTGGGTTTTGGCAAGCCCTCTCTTTGGGCATTCTTTGTAATATCCTCGTTTGTCTCGCCGTTTGGCTCACTTTTAGCGCACACAGCACGATAGATAAAATCGCCGCGATCATCTTCCCTATCACCGCCTTCGTCGCGGCGGGATTTGAACATAGCATCGCGAATATGTACTTTATCCCGATTGGTTTGGTAATCAAAGATTTTGATCCCGCCTTTGCCGCCAGCACCGGTTTAGATTTATCGGGGCTAACTTGGGGAGCGTTCTTCATCAACAACCTGCTCCCCGTCACCATCGGGAATATTCTCGGCGGATCGATTTTCGTTGCCGCGATTTATTGGATGATATTTTTGAAACCCGCAAAAAATAAGTGAACAATTTCCACAAAAAGGATGAAAAAATGAAAGCATACGTTTTAATCTCAGCTAAAACGGGAGAAGCCACCGCCGTTATTCGCCAAACCACACGCATCAAAGGTGTTCTTGAAGGGCATATCACCCTCGGTCCCTACGATGCAGTTGCCGTTATTGAAGCCGAAAGCACCAAAGAAGTCGGACAAATTGTCCACAATGAGATTCAATCAATTCCCGGCGTCTTAGATACACTAACCTGCCTAGCGGTGGATTAAGAGAAAAGAAAGATTTTTAAATTTTCCCTACCATCCTGTGATGTATAATAAAAAAACGCAACCAATGTTGCGCCTATCTTTGTATCCAATCTAGCCGAGGAGAGAATATGACCGCAACAAAAATTGACGGAAAAGCAATTGCCAAAGAAGTTCGTGAAGAAGTAAAAGCAAAAGTAGCCGAACGCGTTGCCGCAGGAAAACCAAAACCCGGTTTGGCAACAGTTCTAGTCGGCTCTGATCCTGCATCTGAAGTTTACGTTGGGATGAAGAAACGCATGTGTGAAAGATTGGGCATGGAATCTTTCTCTCATACTCTCCCCGCAGATGCCAGCCAAGAAGAAGTTGAGGCTTTGGTCTCAAAATTGAACGCAGACCCGACAGTAAATGGGATTCTCGTCCAACTCCCTCTTCCCGATCACCTTGATGAAGAGAAAGTTTTACAAGCGATTGATATTACCAAAGATATAGATGGCTTCCACCCCATCAATATCGGTCGTTTAGCCCAAAAAGGACGCGAGCCGCTCTTTGTCCCCTGCACACCAGATGGTTGTATGTACATGCTTAATAAAGCAGGCGCAAAATTAGAAGGCGCAAACGCAGTAGTTTTAGGTCGCTCTAATATCGTTGGGATGCCAATGGCATTATTGCTCGTCAAACAGAATGCAACGGTCACAATTTGTCACTCACGCACCAAAAATTTGAAAGAAATTTGTGCCGAAGCGGATATTCTTATCGCCGCGGTAGGTCGCCCAGAGATGGTAAAGAAAGATTGGGTAAAAAAAGGAGCTATCGTCATTGATGTTGGAACCCATCGCATTGACGATGCAACCAAAGAAAAAGGCTATTATCTTACCGGTGATGTCGCCTACGATGAAGTTGCCGAAGTTGCTGGCGCAGTATCCCCCTCGCCCGGCGGCGTTGGTCCGATGACGATTGCGATGTTGATGCGAAACACCTTACGCGCGGCAGAAATTCAGCAGGATTAGTAGAACAGTAAATCAGTAGATCAGTAATCAGTGAACAGCCTTGTCGAGAGATGAGGCTGTTTTTTTATGGACAAGGCAATTCATCACGAATTGGTGAAATTTCACCAAAAGCCTCTAACGCGGGGATTCCGTCCCAAATTTCTGGGATAGGGAGATGCAAGGCGAACGCGGCAGTCGGTGCGGTATCGGTAATGCTGATGGGACGCAGAATCACGCGTGGAGTTAGGCTTGCGTGCGCCAATATCCACGGGATAGTCATCATAGCCGAATCTTTGCCCCCATGCGAAGTCCCTAGCCCACCATGATCGGCGGTGACGATAATCAGCGTCCCCTCGCGGAGATTAGCTTCATCCAATGCGCCGAGCAAAATGCCGATTGCCTCGTCTGCATGTTTCGCGCCGATCAGCTGATCTGGAGAAAGCCAGCCATATAAATGCCCTAAAATATCCACCAGCGGAAGGTGAACAAAGAGTAAATCAAATCCCTCAGCAATATACTGCGTCGCGCGTGCAGCGACCACGCTATCGCGGTCATTTACAAATTCAAAGAAGTCAAGATTTTCAGGCGGTGTGATTTGTTGTAATTTCTCTTTGCCAACGACCATCCCCGTCCGCAAACCGGCGTTGTGGGCAATTTCAAATAAGCTGGGGCTGGCAGCATATCCGTTTTCGGGGATGTAATCGTTCCAGTCTACACCGTGCTTGTCGGGACACATTCCTGTTAGCATGGAAGAATGTCCCGGAAGCGTGGAACTGGGGTATATCGTCTGTGCAGAGAGGGAATAGATGCCCGTCTCCATCAATGCCTGCACATTTGACATCGGGGCGAGAGAAATCGCTTCAGGACGCAAACCGTCTACCGAAATAATGAGAACACGTTCAATTTCGGGGAGCGGAATCTCCGTTGCTGTGGGCGGAGGCGATGTTTGGGTCGCGGGAACAGGCGGAAAAGGAGTCGCGGTCTCCAGCGGCGGTGTTGGGGAGGCAACCGCGGTTGGGGTGGAGATTGGGGCTGAGGGCTGGCATCCGCTGAGGAGGAGCAGAGCCGCCAATCCCCATAAAAGAGTCTTTTTCATTCTGGAAACTCCATTTCAGTCGGACCCGCATAGCCATGTTTTTCAGAAAAATAAATGCGGGCATAGGAACGTTCGCTGCAACCCTTTTCATCGGTGAAGGTGATTTTCTCTTCCCAAAGCCCGTAGGGGGTGAAGTGGATTTCGCCATTTTCGCAAGCCCAAATCTCGGCGAGGTAGAGCGGGGCATTTTCAAATTCTTCGTCACCCGCGCGCAAAGCCATCCCGTACCAGCGGATGGTAACTTGATTGCCCTCACGGCTCACATCTCGCAAGGTGAGCGGATTGTAATAGGGCGAAAGGGGGAGCGGGGCGAGGTCGGGATAAACGGGGGCAATGCTGAGGAGGTCGCCTTGCACCTCCATCAGATTGGCTTTCACCCAACAAGGATTGTCGCCGCCAATCGCCTGAATTTCTAGCCAGTTGGCATCATCCAGCCGCCCGATAATTTCGAGATTGCTCCCGCCGACCAAGCCATATTTATAGAGGTAGGGTGCGCCGGGACCGTAACGGCAGTTGGCGTGTTCGACCAGCACTTTACCGCGCAGAACAGCGTAGGTGGGGGTGACGGTTGGCGTAGGCGTGAGGGTTTGCGTGGCGGTTGCGGTAAATTCTGGCGTTGATGTAGATGTCGGCGGGATGGGCGTTTCGGAGGGAAGTGCGCTTTCTATGGGCGGCGGGAGAGTCGCGGTTGGAGACGTGTTTTGTGGGAGGGAACAAGCTGTAAGAATCAAGGTGAGAAGAAAAGGGAGCGTTTTTTGCATGAGGATATTATACAGGGGCTTTTGAAGAAATTTGTACATCTCACCTAAAGATGAAAAATAATTCCGTATTTATCCGCACATAGAGAATCTGCAAATAAAAAACGCACCGCTTCCTCGTCAGAACACATGCACGGCAGAGGCTTTGAAGCTAAGATTAATTTCGTCATTGATTCTTAAATCTAGTTCTTCTAAAGAGCGGTGAGTGATTGCAACGATAAATGGGATTGGGGGCTTTTGTTTTTGAGAAGAGCTAACTTCAATGGTGATGTAAATCAGCGTGCCTCGGTTGGCTATCGTTGTAATTTTTCCTTGAAAAGAATTTCTGATACTGGAAGTTAATTTTTCTCGCGAGAGGATAATATCTTCAGGGCGAATGGAAAAATGCGCTGGTTTTGTGAGGGATGTCAGCGCAGTAATCATTAAGCCATTCAATGCGAGAAGTTTAGTGCCATTGGATGTAGATTTAATAATTTCTGTCTGAAAGATATTGCGTACTCCGACAAAGCGGGCAATAAACTTTGAGGCGGGACGGCGAAAAACATCTTCGGGAGAGCCGACTTGCAGAATCTCGCCTTGATGGATGATGGCGATTCTGTCGCCGAGGGCAACCGCTTCTTCAAAATCGTGCGTGACGTGGATGGTGGTCATGCCGGTCTTTTGGTGAATGCGGCGCAATTCGTTTTGGAGTCCCTCACGCCGTTCAGGATCAAGCGCACTGAGGGGTTCATCGAGAAGCAGAAGGTTGGGATTAACAATGAGGGCGCGGGCAAGGGCAACGCGCTGTTTTTCGCCTCCGCTTAGGTTGGCGGGATAACGTTTGGCGAGAGCTTCGATTTTGAGGAGGCGGCTAATCTTTTTCACTTCGGCGGCGATTAACGCATCCTTGTCGAGGTCGGGTAAGATGTTGAAAAAGGGAAGCAGGCGTTGGATCCGCGAGCGATGGCGGTTTTTCCGTCCAAAGGCGATATTCTCTTCCACAGTTAGATGAGGAAAAAGAGCGTAATCCTGATAGACAAATCCGATCTTACGTTTTTCAGAAGGAAGGTGGGTCATATCTTGCCCGTCTACGAAGATTTTTCCCTCTTGCGGGGTCTTTAATCCGACCATTGATTCGAGGAGAAGGGTTTTTCCTGAGCCGGTCGGACCGAGAAGGACAAAATATTCGCCCGCGGCGACTTCTAGGTTGATATTCTTGAATTGAAAATCCCCCAAACGAAGAGCGATTTTTTCGAGCTTTAGGCGAGGAGTTTTAAGCATGGTTACGTCTACCAACAAGTCTTAAGGTGATAAAAACAAAGAGCGAAATTAAAATGATGAGCGTTGCAACGGGGCGAGCGTAGTTTAGCCCAAAAGATTCAAAACGTTCGTAAATCAGGACAGGGGCGATCATCGGATGATAAGCAAGGATGACGACCGCACCAAATTCGCTGAGACCGCGCGCCCACATCATCACAATCCCCGAAAGAATGCCACGCCACGCGAGGGGAAAGGAGATTTGCCAAAAAACTTCCCAGGGAGTTGAGCCAAGCGTGCGCGCCACACCCTCGAGACGCGGATTGACGGCTTTAAAGCCATCACGCGCCGAATTGACGAAAAAAGAGAGGCTGACGAAAAGCATGGCGATAATAATGCCAGGCATCGCTGAAACGAAAGAGATGCCCACCAAGCTGAAAAGTTTTCCCAAAATAGAGCGTCTACCAAAGACCATCAGGAGGGCGATACCAGCCGCGGAGTGAGGGACGACTATTGGGATATCTATAATTGCTTCGACAAGCGCGCGACCGCGAAATTCGACTCGGGCAAGCAAATAGGCAAGAGGTAATCCCAAGATAAAGGCAATGGAGGTGGCTATGGCAGAACTCAAAAATGTAAGCAAAATCGAGTTACGGACATCATCATCGAGCAAAGTTTCCCAAAGTAATGTGGGGCTAGAGGAGGTAATTGTCCGCAAGAGGGGCCAGACGATGAAGAAAATCAGCACTGAGCCGAAAATGGCAAAAAAGAACGTGAGTTTAGATGGGTGTTTTTTTATCATAATTTGTTCGTGATGGACGCATCTACTTAAGGGAAGCTCAAATTCTGCCCTCCCCTAACTTATAAATACGCCCGTTCGCAGTCTGAATGGACGGTTTCTTTTTTATTTAAAAACACTTTGCAAAGATGCGGGGAGGAGA
>JAOZOM010000061.1 GCA_029933275.1 Anaerolineales bacterium
TAACGCCTCTATTATACTGGAAAAAAATTATAACTCCTATTTTTTGAGAAGATACGTAAAACCCATAAAATTGTTATGGAAATGTGGAAGCCGATGGTAATGTCGGGCAAGAATAAGCTGGAGCGAATTCCTATGGAGAATTATCCTTTTCTCTTGGTGAAAAACACAGTCTTTGACAAAGACGATAACGAAGTTTGTTCTTATCCTCAATGGCTTATTGTTGTTGGTGAGCAGAGAGAAGAATTGACGCCAAAAGAGATTTATGGGAGCTACGATTCGCGGAGTGGCTTAGAGCATTTTTTTCGCTTTGGAAAGCAAAAATTGCTGATGAGTTCTTATCAAACACCGGATATGTTCAGAGAAGGAGAATGGTGGCGCATGACGCATTTGGCATTGTGGTCGTCATTCTCCGAGCGAACATCATCCAAGACCCTGGAAACGTCATTTTCCTGAGCATGAGAAGAAAATGATCACGCCTGCCTTCGTCCAACGAGATTTCCCAAGACTTATTTCGCAGTTTGGGATACCAACAAAATCGCCCAAACTTCAAGGAAATTCGTAAGCGTTCAGGGGGTATGCCCCATATATGCAGGATATATCCTTTGACGATCGGCATATACAGGGGTTTCGAAACGTACTGAAGCCAGAAAGCTACTCAGTCCGAGAAAACACACCCCAATATACAGGGGTGCAGTGGACAAAATTACTGTATTTGCCGCTTTATACCCCCTGAACGCTTACTTTAACTATACGCCCAAAAATGGTAGTTGGTTGAATATTGCAGAAATAGAGCTGAGTGTTTTGAGCCGCCAGTGTCTAAATCGCCGAATAGATAATAAAAATTTTCTTACCAGTGAAGTTTCGGCTTGGAATGATGAGCGCAATAAAAACGCAAAAATTGTTGATTGGCAATTTACAACAGAAGATGCTCGCATAAAATTGAAGAAACTCTATCCATCATTTCACGCTTGACAAAGCGCTAGATCAGTAGATAATAAAAAACTTCCGAAGTTTCCAAAACTTCGGAAGTTTTTGTTTTTGGGGAAGTTATTTGATTTCAACGCCCAAGTGGTTGGCAACTCGGCTCTCTTGCCCTGGAATCATTCCCTCGATAGGAGAGGTTAGTAAATGCGGTTTTCCGTCTTTTTCAATAACCATTGCGGAGGAACCGCCACCATCGAGATTAATGGCATCGTAAACGCCGCCAAGTTTAATCATCATCTCGGCTAGTTCGTGCAATGTGCAACCTTCGCTATATCCCGGTTGTCTACCGTCTACCACGATCATAAACATCCAGCGGCGGTTTTGATTAGTGCCAACTGCGCTTCGTGGTTCAAGGACGGTATTATCCAAGCCTGCGAGGGGTTTCCCCTTGGCGACTAATGTTCTATCTCCAGAGATGGCGTTATATACCGCGCCTTTTGGCTTGTTATAGGTAACCTCATTCTTTGGGTTGATAAACATAATCGGACGGTCGTTATTCCAGCGTTGCGAGTAGACAGTTCCGCGCGAAGCGGCATAACTATTCGGATTGACCAAATCAAGCCCTTCGGGGCATGAGAGTTCCGGCACATCTGCGTATCGGAAGCCGTCTCCATTAATCGCTATTTGGACTTTATACCGTTCCATAAATTCGGTTGTTGCTCGCGCACAAACTGGCGCGGCATCTACGTTGTGATCGGGAGGGGTAACGAGGAAATGCAATTTTTTATACTTCAAATCAATCGCAAAGACATGCACCATCATCTTGCGTGGGCTTTCATAAACCTCGCGAATATAGCGGACGCTCTTGTTGAAATATTTCTGGTTGACCGAAGTTCGTTGTGGATAGCGGGTTAGATAATTTGCCGCGCACCAGCCGACTAGGTCGTCTTTTTTGATTTTTTTCCATTCCCCATCATCGCTGACGGTATCTACCCAGAGAATATCATTCAACACAAGACCACCAACGACTTCGGCTGAAGCATCTGGTTCTGTGCGCACTCTGAGCGAATTGGTAGTGACCTGATGCCGCCCTAAACGACTAAGATCTGGTTCTGGCTCAGGATCGGGGCCAGGAGATGATGGATCGGTCTCTTCCAGATAGTTTTTCGATACCCATCCAATGAGGTCATTTGCGTTGCGAATTTTGAACCATTTTTTATCATCGTTGCTATCGAGTTTTTCCACAACTTCATCTCTTGATAATTTTCCAACAATCTCGAATGTAGTACTAGGACCTTTGCGAACATTTAACGCGTAGGCAGTTACTCGATACCACTCCGCATCAGGATTGGGTTCAGGTTCGGGTTCAGGCTCTGGCTCAGGTTCAGGTTCGGGAGTAGGTGGGGTGTCTGTGATGAGGAGGTATTTAATCGAACACCAACCGGTGATGCCTCCCTCCGCTTCATCTAAAACCTTTGCCCAACTCTTATCATCATTGAATTTAAGAATTTTAACAATTTGATCATGGTTTAAGGTGCCAAGCACGCGATATTGCACCCCCGCTCCCTCGCGGACGTTCAACCTTGGGTTTGCTAAAACGCGTCCCCACTGCTCATCAGGTTCAGGGTCGGGATCAGGAATAGGGTCAGGTTCCGGGTCAGGATTGGGTTCGGGTTGTTCTTGTTTAATCAAATACTCGAGCGCAATCCATCCCTCTACTCCGTCTTCACGTTTGATTTTGAACCACTCTCCATCATCGCTGGCTTCTAGTCTTTCAATAATTTCATTTTGTGCTAAAGTGCCGATTGCATCGTAACCGCTACCGGGACCTTCGCGGAGGCTCAAGTCAACTTTATATTTATCGCCCCCAACAGGAGGAGTATCCGAAATATGGAAACGCTCGCGAAATTCTTCGGGCGTGCCGTTGAAATAGTTTAAATCAATATTCTTCGATTCAACGCCATAATCTGTCCCATCGCCATGATCGGTGAATTGCCAAAAAATCCATTCATCCTCACCCCAAGGCGCGGGAATCATGGGTTCGCTTGCTTTATAGCGCGCAATCCATAAAGCATATTGATGGAAATAGGCTAAACTGTCTGGCTGGGTATTGGGGTCGGGGGCATGAGCTTGCCAATAATAAAAATTTGTATAGACCACAATTTCCTTTTTGGGCATTAACTCTTTCAAATATTCCAAAAAGGCATACCATTTTTCCCAGCCTTGATAAGGACCCTTATAAGTCTCTTCAAGATCGGCAAAAAGCGGTAATTCTCCCCAATCGTCTCCTAGCGCATCAGCCCAAAGCTCCGCTTGTCTTTTGGGTTCAGTGCGGCTATCGTAAAACCAATAAGAGCCGCGCGGCAAACCCGCCTTCTTAGCTGCTTTCCAATTTTCTTTAAAATCAGGGTCTAGCCAAGTACTTTGTCCGGCGCGGAGTATCACGAAATCGGAATGTTCTTTCATCTCATTAAAATCAACGCCTTCAGGGGTAGCGTTATCATCTTGATAAAAACTAATATCAGGACCAATTGCTTTTGCCATTTTAGCCTCCTAGTGAATTTGCTCGTTAATATTCTCCAAGTATAGTGATTTCTTACCTTCCTTGCAAGCAAGATAAAAGTGAAAAGATATTTCCTTGTGGCTCCTCTTGCGGAATTGCCAAAACGGGGAAACTTCCAAGTGAATAGAGGATGCGGAGATCCGCGTCCGCTTGGGCTTGGGTGATGATTCCCAGCGCGTACGCGTCTTTGGCTATTTCTTCTCGCATCACTGCTTGGGTTTGGGCTTGCCGCGCCATCGAAGACAAAATACTACTCTCAAGCATTATCTTGTTAAACGCGAGTTGAAGATCATCGTCCTGCCCATATACCCAGAGATTGATTTCAGCATCTTCTCCGCCAATCTCTGCCCAATTGTGGATTCTCCCCGCGTAAATTGCCTCGATTTGTGTTTGGCTCAATCCTTCAACGGGATTTGCCGCGTTACCCACAATCACCAACTCTACTTCGCCGATTTGGTAGGCTGTTTTTCTCGTTGCGCCGATCCGCAGAGATATATCTGCCGCGGCGATGTCGGGGGTACGCGAAACAAGCCCAATTTGTGCGCGATCCGCACAGCTGTAGATTAAGGGAATCCAAGTTTCAGCTGAGGGGGCGATATAAATGGAAAGGAGCTGGGGAGTCGTATCCACATCCACAGGAGCGGGGGAGGGCGCACAGGCGGTGAGAAAAAGGAGAAGTAGCAGGAGGCGTTTTTGCATTTACCAATCTCGGAGCAGGGTTGCGGCGAGTTCGGCGCGTGAGACAAAGCTATCAGAGAGAAAGTATTCGTCTTCGGTATGAAAGCCCTCGCCAACTGTGCCTAGCCCATCCAAAACGGGGATGCCGAGATAGGCAACGAAATTGGCATCGGAAGCACTACCTGAGCCACCGGCTTTGATTTCGATACCTTCTGCGTCTGCGATTTTCTGGGCTTTGTTGAAAGTTTTTTCCATGAGGTCATTAAATGGCATTGGGGGGCGATTTAGGATACACCGAACGATGATGAGGGCATCCTTTTTGACGGGTTCGAGCGAGCAAATCACGTTTTGGACGCGCACATATTCTTTGAGATTGGTGAGACGAATATCGCCTTCTGCTTCGGCATAAGCGGGGACAATATTAATGGCGCGCCCGCCGTGCATGGAACCGATGTTGATGGTGGTGCCTTTTTCGTAATCGGTGAGTTGCTGAATTTTTAGAATTTGATGGGAGAGTTCTTCGATGGCGTTTAATCCCTTTTTATGTGCGCCGCCTGAGTGAGCAGCTTTGCCTTGCACTTTGAGGGTGAATTTCCCCGTTCCCTTGCGCCAAGTGTGGAGTGAGCCTTCGAGGTATTCGCAAGGCTCAAAGACAAGTGCAAGGGCGTGTTTTTTGGCTTCTTTTTCAATTAATTCGCGAGAGTGATAACTCCCCATTTCTTCATCGGTGTTGAAAAGCATGGTGATGGGGCGGTCGGGCATTTCACCTTGTTCTTTTAATGCGGCGACTGCGGTGAGCATGATGACCAATCCGCTTTTCATGTCGAGGGTGCCTGGTCCAAAAACTCTGCCGTATTTTTCGTAGAAGGGTTGCATTTCTAAAGTGCCGAGCGGGAAAACGGTGTCGAGATGCCCGATGAGTAGAATCCCGTCATCGCCTTTTCCCCAACGCGCAACGATATTATCGCCATTTTCTTTTTGTGGGAAAACTTCAATTTTTGCCCCCAGCTTTTCGGCTTCTCGTATCACAATAGCTCCCATACGATCTACAGCTTCTTTATCGTAGGTGGGAGACTCTGTCTCAACCATTTCTTGCAATAGCTTCATCATGGTTGGCTTGCGCGCGGCAAAGTCCATGATTTTTCTCCTTAATCTAAAAAATGATGCTTATATTATAGCCTTTTTGCTTTGAGATAGAAGGAGGAGTTATGCGAAAAAATAAATCCCAAGTACAATGGTTCCTAGTGATGCGCAATAAATGGCGAAGGAATAGAGCGAGTTTTTGTTGAGGTAATCCATCAACCAGCGGATGGTAAGCCAGCCGACAATCGCGGCGGTGATGAAGCCGAGCAAGAGTGTGGGGAGAAATTCGGCTAAATTAGGCATTTTTAGCAAATCAAGCGATTCGTAAGCTCCCGCGGCGAGCATGACGGGGATGGACATCAGAAAGGCGAATCGGGCTGCCGATTTCCGTTCGAAGCCGCGTAGCATCCCGCCGGCGATGGTGGAGCCGGAACGAGACGCGCCCGGAAAAACGGCGAAGATTTGAAAAAGCCCCACGATGAGAGCATCAAGCCAAGTCATTTTGTCGAGGGTGCGGATTCTGCTTCCGAAGCGTTCGGCAAGTGTGAGCAAGAGCGCAGCCGAAAAAAGTCGAATTGATGCGGCGAGGAGGGGGGTGGTAAAAAGTGCTTTCAACGAGTCCTTGAGCAAATATCCCACCAATAATGCGGGAATTGTAGCAATGAGAATATACCAAGCGAGGCGGGAGGGGGAATTTGCGGGTTCGGTGAGAGGGTTTTTGAGAAGAGATTTGGTGATTTGCCAGAGGTCATCCCAGAAATAGATGAAGAGGGAGACGAGTGTTCCCCATTGGACGAGGATTAGGAAGGAGAAAATTGCATCGCTGGCGGGGATGCCGAGCCAATTCTGCCCGATGAGCAGGTGCGCGGTGGAGGAGACCGGGATGAATTCGGTTAGCCCCTGAATGATGCCGAGCAGGAAGGATTGGAAGAGGGTCATTGGCGAGGATGTGTTTGGGGAAAAGGAGAGTTTTGGCGTACTGCGTAAAATTACAGAATAGGGTTTTATTTACGTTTTAGGTATAAGCCATCTGGGTCGAGTTCTTCGTAGAGAATCCGCAACTCTTCATTGTTGGGTGGCGTAGTGGATTTTAGTTTGGATGCGATTTTTAGCTCCCAGCCGGTGTTTTCGATTGCCTCCTCAGCGTTTCTGCCGGGATGGAGGGCGGTGAGGGTTAGTTCGCCATTTTCATCGGGATTTAGGATGCCAATATCGGTGACGATGGCGAGAGGTCCGCCCCCGCGCACGCCGCTGGCTTCACGCTCGGCACGACCGTGTAAGAAGCCTGCTGAGGTCATAAAATCCACTTTTTCGGGGAAACGGCGTTTTTGATGCGGGGTCATAATATAGCAACGATTTGCCCATGCGGCGATTAATTCCGCACCACCGGAGCCGGGTAAACGCACTTTGGGATTCTCGTAATCGTTCCCGATGATGGTTGCGTTGATATTGCCGAAGCGGTCAATTTGCGCGCCGCCGAGAAAGCCTACGTCCACGTTACCGCGTTGGAGGTAGTTGGCGAAAATATCGTACATTGAGCAAATCGAAAGTGCGCCGCTCGCCAAAGTCGGGTCGCCGATGGAGAGAGGCAGGCGGGCGGGTTCCGCACCGATGACACCGGCTTCGTAGATCATCGTAAGGTTGGGTGCGTGAGTCCGCTTGGCGAGGTTGCACGCCAAATTCGGCTGACCAACGCCCACGAAAACGACATCCCCGTCACGCAACATGCGGGCGGAGTTGACAATCATCAGTTCGGCAGAGGAGAAAGTAGCAGTCATAAGAATTCCTTATTAGTTTTACGCACTTAAGAATTTGATAATTTCATCCCTCACCGCTTTCGGCTGTTCTAGCGGCACAAGATGCGTGCTTTGGGGGATGGAGATGATTTGTGCGTGGGGAAGTTTTTTCTGGACGAGCTTCCCTGCGCTTTCGAGGAATGTATCTGTCTCTGCGCCCCTGATAATGAGCAGGGGAGGCGTTAAATTAGCGAGGTTCCGCCAAAGTTCCATATCCTGCCACACGCCAGTGACGTAGATTTGGACTTCCCAATCGGCATCGTAGCAGAGTTCGTAACTGCCATCGTCTCGGGGACAAGTGATCCCGTTGATGTAGGCTTCGAGGGATTCATCACTGAAATAGCGGAAGACGGGTTTATTGCGATAGCCGCGTAAAATCATTTCACGATTTTTGAAGATGCGCCGTCTATGTTGTGCCGCGGAGACGAGGGGATGAATTTTATGTACTATCTTGAAGAGGCGTGAAATTTGATAAAAACGAATGAAGTAAGGCGGAAAAAGTACCGGATCGAGGAGAATGATGTGCGAAAAACGTTCAGGTTCACGCAATGCGGCGCGCAAGAGGGCAATCCCACCGACAGAATGACCAACCGCGTTTATTTTTTCTAGTTTTTGCTCATCCATGAAGCGGAGCAAGTCATCGCTGAGGGGTTTCCAATCTATGATTTCTTCAGGTTGATGCCCCTCCCAAAGTGGACGTTGGCGCATGGCGAAAATCTGATACTCGGAGAGACGCGCAAAGAGCGGCTGGTAGCAATCTGGCGGATAGCCGTTTGCATGGAGAAAAATGAGGGGCGAGCCTTCGCTGTAGGTGGTGTATGGGATGACCATTTTGATTTGTGTTGCGTAAAACGTATTTTGTAATGGAAAGTAAGAAATACGTTTTACGAAATAGGGTTAGTATTTCCCGTAATTAATCGGGGCACTTAGCATTTCTTCAACTTCTAGTTTTTTATGTGTTTTTGCACCAAGTTTTTGCCAGTACTCTTCATGATTTTTCGTGCCATAAACCCATTCATCGAGCCAAGCCTGTACGCTTTCTTGGGTTTTGCTCACTTTATCCCACGCCATATAAAAGGTGTTATCGCGGTCATAATAACCTTGTGCGTAAGAGGGATGACATGCGTGCGGGACATGACAAACCGCGTCCACGATGAAGCCGGGAATTAACGTTCGGTTTGGATCAGAGCGGATGATTTCCTCATCTACGATCTCTTCGGCAGTTAAGATGACTTTTTTCGCGGCGAACGCGGCTTCTTTTTGTTCGCCGATGATGCCCCAGAGATGCGCGTTCCCGTTTAGATCTGCGCGTTGGACGTGAATAATTGCTACATCGGGATTTAACGCGGGGACGGCAATCAACTCTTTACCTGAATAAGGGTCAATCACGCGTTTGATGCGCGGGTTTGCTTCTTCTAAGCTCGTTGCGGCGGTCGGCATCATGTGCATAAATGGCAATCCTGCGGCACCGGCTTGGAGACGAGAAATCATGCCAAAATGAGAATATTCTTCCCATTCTATTTCGCCGCGTTCGAGCGCACCGCGTACAATCCGCAAGGAGCCAACGCCGGGGTTACCCATATACGAAAAAATGACCTTTTTCGCGCATCCCGCGGCGACCATCTGGTCGTAGATTAAGTCGGGGGTCGCGCGCGCCAAGATCAGGTCACGTTTGTTCTGGCGGATGATTTCGTGTCCCGCCGCGAAGGGGATTAGGTGCGTAAATCCCGCCGCGTAGAGGCTATCGCCATCCTGCACATATTTTGAAATTGCGTTAGAGAGAGAAATTAATTTGCTCATAGAATCCTTTATTTGTCACTTTATCAGAAATATAAACCACAGAAACAAAGAGAGCTATTTCTGTGGTTTTTTGTTGAGAAAAATTGGGGAAAATTATTTTTAATCCTTTTTCTCTTTTTTTTCTTTTGAGAGTATTTTTTTCCACGCTTCAAAACGTCCACTTGAAGGTGGTTTTTCGGTATTGCGCCGGAAATAGAGACCGATTCCGCCAAGCAATAAGCCGGTAAAAAAATAATTGAAGCTGATTGCGTTGGCGATATCTGAAATAACAAATAAGATGGTAAAGCCAATACCAATCACGATAAAAAAAGTGCCGATACGGGGGATGATATCTTTTTGCTCCATGCGTGAATAATAACCCCCTTTTTCTTGCGGGGGAAGGGGATTAAGTAAGATAAAGCGATAAAAAACTACAATACCTTCGCCATTTTTAAAACACACTTATTGGTGGAGGAAAATGTCTTAAAACACATTATTTTCAGGGTGTGTTCCTGTAAAACGCTTGTTTTAAGGGTTAAAATGATGCGTTTTTAAAGATTTTCGGTAAAAATCATGTTTTTCAACAAAATTCTAAATTTGGCGAAGGTATTGAGCAATCAAGTGCGTTCTAGTTACCTGACAGTTTCATGGATCGCATTTTTTTGCATCACGCAAAGCCGCTAAGACGCAAAGTTTTTAAGTTTTTCTTGGCGATTTTGCGGCTTTGCGTGAGATTTAAGAAACCGTTTAACCAAAGTGTCAGGTGGCTAGAAGTGCGTTTATACAGAGCTATTATTTCTTGGCAAAATATGAAAA
>JAOZOM010000281.1 GCA_029933275.1 Anaerolineales bacterium
CGGTGCCGGAATTAACGAAACGGAGCATCTCGATATTGGGCATCAATTCGCGGATTAATTGCGCCAATTCTGTTTCAAGAGGGCTGGGTGCGCCGTAGGATGTCCCTTTTTCGAGGGCTTCTTTCAATTTCTCCACCACCAGCGGATGCGCGTGACCGAGAATCAGCGGTCCCCACGAAAGGACGTAGTCGATATAACGGTTATCGTCCACATCGTAAAGATAGGCTCCTTCGCCGCGCGCGATAAAGAGCGGTTGTCCGCCCACCGCGCGAAAAGCGCGCACGGGCGAGTCCACGCCGCCGGGGAGAATTTCTTGGGCTTTTTGAAATTGGGTAATTGAGTTGGGGATGTTCATTATTTCTCCATGTTTCAGGTTTGAAGGTTCAAAATGCGTATTGCGTAAAACGTATTGCGTAATGTCTTTTCTTACGTAATACGCAATACGTTTTTTCAACTTTGCGTCTCTTCGAGTCCTTCGTGTTTAAAGATTTTCTCCACCGCCACTTCCCCCGAATGAATACAATCGGGGATGCCGATGCCGCGGTAGCCGTTCCCCGCGAGGGCGAGGGAGGGAATCGGGTCGAGGGTCGCGTCTATTTGTTTTAAGATGTCGGGATGACCGAGATTATATTGGGGCATGGCGTTTTCCCAGACAAAAACGCGGCTGACGAATGGCTCCGCGGTGATGCCGAGGGTTTCTTTGATTTCGTTACGAGCGATTTTCAACAACCCCTCATCGTTCCACGAAATATCATTTTCCTGCCCCGCCCGCCCGATGAAAACGCGCAAGAGGGCATAACCTTCGGGGGCGCGATGGGGGAATTTAGTCGATGTCCATGTGCAGGCGAGGGCTTCTCTCCCCTCACTGCGCGGGATGACGTAGCCATAGCCATCGAGGGGACGGGGGAGATCGCTCAGTTTGTAGGCGAGGGAGACGGTCGCGGTGGAGACATAGGGGACGCGCTTTAACGCCTCAGCAAGTTCGGGCAAGGGCGAAGCGAGCAAATCTCCGCTGACGAAGGCGGGGGTGGCTAAAATTACAGAATCCGCCGAGAGGGTCGTCCCGTCATCCAATTCTATATCCCACTGTTTAAAGGTTTGAAGGTTTGAAGGTTGGGAATTTTCAACCTGCGAACCTTCTAACCTTTTAACTTTGCAACCCAAGCGAAGCGTTGCATTATTTTCTTCGAGATAGGCGACAATCGCTTCGACCATCTCGGCGAGACCGGTGGTGGGGGTCAGAAAAATGGAGCGGGAGCCGCGCGTTTGTTGGGCTTTGACGCGGGCGCGGTACATCTTGATTGCGCCGCGAGCGAGACTGCCGTATTTGCGCTCGAAATCGCGCAGATAGGGAAAAGTAGATTGAAGCGAGAGTTTATCCCCATCACCTGCATAAATACCCGACATAAGCGGCTCGATGAGATTTTCGTAGGTGGCGCGCCCCATGCGGCGGGTGATGAAATTGCCGAGGCTCTCATCATCGTCCCCCTTTTTGACGGGGAGGATGAAATCCAGCCCGATGCGGAGTTTTTGGAGGGGCGTGAGGAGCGGGGTTTTGAGCATGGGCATCACTTTGCCCGGAATCATCATCGCCAGCCCTTCGGGGAGATTGACGAGGCGATTTTTATGCAAAACGTAGGTATTTTTTGCTTCGGGATTTGTGCCGTGAAGCCGCTCGCCGATGCCCAGTTCGTTGCAGAGATCCTTCGCCCACGGCTTGGTGGCAAGGAAAGTGTCGGGGCCTCCTTCAATCACGAAGCCCTCAACTCGGTCGGTCTTGATTTTGCCGCCCCAATGGGAATCGGCTTCGAGGAGGGTCAGTTCGAGGGGGATATTCTGCTCTTTAGCTTTTTTTGTGGCGTAGTACGCCGCGGAAAGTCCCGCGATGCCGCCGCCGATGATGGTTAGTTTCATGATTTTCCAGTCTTTAAAACCGCTAATCTACGCTAATCTTCGCTAAAAATTGGTGTAGATTGGCGAGGATTAGTGGTTTATAAATTCGGCGCTTTCCATTTTTTGATAATTTCTACAAAAGGCGGGTCGATTTTCTTTTCGTGATATTTGAACCAGCCCAATTTGGCGCGGATGGATTGTTCTTTGAGTTCGGTCGAACCCCAGATGAAGGATGCGCCGACTGCGCCGAGCAGGGCAGATGCCCAATCCGCGCGCAGATAGAGGGAGGCAATGACGAGGGCAATGCCCAACGCCATGAAGTAAATCCACCAGAGGTAGCCGAGGTAGCGTTCCGCGTAGATGACCCACGCGAAGCCCGCGCCGATGATGAAGAGGGTGGCGATGCCGAGGGTGATGCCGAATGTCATGGTTGAAGTCCTTCTTGCACCACAGAGCGCACAGAGTTCACTGAGTCTTTTGAGATAAAAGAGAGAAAAAACTCTGTTTTTCTCTCACCTTAAAAACTCTCTGTGGTCTTTGTGTTCTCAGTGGTGAATCTTTTCAAACGGGTTTTCTGT
>JAOZOM010000282.1 GCA_029933275.1 Anaerolineales bacterium
ATGGCGATTCTAGCTGAGACCAGAGTCTTCAAATGGCTTTCCTTCCGCATATATAAAAAAGCCAAAGGAAACGCGTGGCTAATCGCAGTCGCACTAATCACATTAACGGGAATTGCCTCTGCTTTCCTCAATGATGTTACCGCCATTTTGCTCATCGCCCCGCTCTCCATTCAAATTGCGCTCGCTATCGGGTTACACCCCTTCGCCCTCGTCATACCCGAAATTCTCGCGTCCAATATCGGCGGTGCGGCGACCCTCATCGGCGATCCACCCAGCACCATCGTTGGCTCACATATCCATCTCAGCTTCGGAGAATACTTCGTCAATATGGCACCTATCGCCATTCTTTGCCTCATTGCCTTAATCGGCATCAACTGGTGGCAATATCGCAAAGATTTCGCCAAAACCAAAAAGAACGTTTCCTCCGCCCTCATCGAGCAAATGGAAAAAGAAGCCCAAATCGCCAATCACGCCACTCTTTATAAAGCTCTCATCATCGCTGGCATAACAATGGTCGGTTTTTTCACTGCCGACCGTTTCGGACAGATGCCCGCAGGCGTTGTCGCCATTAGCGGTGCGGCTTTTCTGATTGCGTGGGTGCGTCCCGATATGCACAGCATGTTACATGAGGTGGATTGGACGACTCTGCTCTTTTTTATTGGACTTTTTATCGTCGTTGGTGCGATGGAGGCGACTGGCGTGATTCACTGGCTCGCTACGCGCGTTGCCGTACTGGCTGCCAATAGTGTACATCGAGCTTCACTCCTAACCTTATGGATTTCAGGAATCGCATCAGGGATTGTGGCGAATATCCCCTTCACAGTCGCAGCGCTACCTGTTGCCGATTATCTCACCTCGATTCTGCCCAGCGCAGTAGAGAGTAAATCCATCTACTGGTCTCTCATCTTAGGAGCAGATTTAGGTGGTAATGCGACCTATCTCGGCTCTGCACCAAATATAGTCGCAGTTGGTTTGCTCGCGCAAGCAGGCTACAAACTCAGCTTTGGACGTTTTATGCGAGACGGAGTCCCTGTCACCATCGTCACGCTGATTATCGCCTCTATTTGGCTCTTAGTTCGTTATTAAAAATCTCATATTAACGACTTCAATCGTTAATAATTTTCACGAAATCTATCGGAGATGCTTATGGGAAAAATTCTATGCGCCACCCGCGGCGGAGAAGCCAGTTTACACGCTCAAAATGCCGCCATCGCTCTCGCCAAAAAACGCGGCGACGAATTAGCCTTCCTCTATATTATTGATCTCAAATTCCTAGACAAAACTGCCGCTCCCATCATGGTAGACGTGGAGAACGAACTCGCCCAACTCGGCAATTTTCTTCTCCTTGTAGCCAAAGAACGCGCCAGCGAAGCAGGAGTCAAAACCGATGCCCTCTGCCGCAAAGGGAGCGTCCGCACAGAAATCAAGGAAGCCGCGCTCGAAATCGGCGCGACGTTAATCGTCTTAGGTCGCCCCGAAGAAAAGAGCAGTACTTTTCAATTATCCAATCTCCAAACCTTCGCGGATGAAATTAAAGCGGAAACTGGCGTAGAAGTGCAGATTGTTTAGTATTCACACAAACACGGTACAATCACATTATGAAAACAATCTATCAAGCACTTGCTGAAATTGAAGAGAAACATCAAGTTGCGGCTTTGGCAACCATTGTCCGCAGTCACGGTTCAACGCCGCGACATGGGACGAGTAAAATGCTCGTTTACGCGGATGGAAGCATCCTCGGGACGGTTGGCGGCGGAGAATTAGAGCGGCGCGTCCACGCGGCAGCACTCGAAGCAATGCAGGATAGCGAATCGCGTTATCTTTCTTATACGCTAAATGACCCATCCAAAGGGGATGCTGGTATTTGCGGCGGAACAGTGGAGGTTTTTGTGGAAGCAATCGTACCAAATCCGACTCTTTTGCTTGTCGGCGCGGGACATGTCGGCAAAGCTGTGGCATATTTAGCCAAATGGCTTGGTTTTCGCGTTCTTATCGCTGAAGATAGGGCTGAATTTTGCACCCCAGAGCATATCCCCGATGCGGATGAGTGGTATCCCGTGCCGATGGATGAGATTACGCATCAGATTGACATTAACACACAAACGTATATCGTCATGGCAACGCGCGGCGCGGATGTGGATGCGATCGCATTACCTGATTTACTAGCAAGTGATGCCGCCTATATCGGCGTAATCGGCTCAAAGCGCCGCTGGTTAGCGGCAGCAAGTTTATTAAAAGAGCGAGGCGTGCCGGAGGCGCAGATCCAGCGCGTCCACTCGCCAATCGGTCTTGAAATCCAAGCCGAAACGCCAGAGGAGATCGCCATCAGCATTATGGCAGAGGTTTTAATGATTCGTCATAGTGGAACTGGCAAGTCAATGACAATGTAGTGGCGATTAAAATACGCTATAATAAAAAAATTATCGTGACCTATTCAAAAGGAGAGAAAAATGGCTCGAATTTT
>JAOZOM010000283.1 GCA_029933275.1 Anaerolineales bacterium
GGCATAATCTCACCTGTCGTGCCGATGAGCAGGAAAACATCTGCTTTCTCTGTTTCTCGCAAAGAGAGAGACATCGCAGGTTCTGGAATTGCTTCGCCGAAAAAAATAAAATCGGGTTTAAGGATTTCACTACAATTTGGGCAGAGTGGCGGGAGTAAATTTAAGTCAAATTCTGCGGCGGGATATTTATGTTGACAAGCGGAACAAATGAGCGTATGCGATGTACCGTGAAACTCGTAAATTTCTTTGCTTCCCGCGTCCTGATGGAGATTATCTATATTCTGCGTGATGATCGCGGAGAGAAGCCCCTTTTCTTCGAGAGTGGCAAGTCCCTGATGTGCGGCGTTGGGACGTGCTTCTCCGAAAAAATCGTAGAAGATTTCCTTAATTAGCTTCCACGATTCAAGCGGTTTTGCCTGAAAATAGCGAATGTCGAGAAAGATGGGATCATATTGATTCCAGAGACCATTCTCCCCGCGAAAAGGCGGAATGCCGCTCTCGACAGAAATCCCCGCACCGGTGAAGGCGGTGACATGAGATGCGTTTTTGATGATTTGGGCGGCTTCTTGGGTGCTTTTCATGATGCTTTTTTTGCGAAATCACCGACTTCTATTGCTCCTAAAACTTTTTGAAAATCTTGATTTTGCATGATGATTGCCGCGCCATGCTGACCAGAGCCAAAAGAGATTTCTTCTGGGATGAAGACACTTTTATCTGCCAGTAAACGAAGGGGACGCGCTAAACCAATCGGCGCAACTGTGCCAATCGGATAGCCGGTTACGCTCTTGACCTCATCCTTGCTTGCCATCGTCATGCGGGATTGCCCCAAATAAGCCCTGAGCGCAGTCCACGAGATCTGGGTGGGACCGGCAATCATCACGAGGATAAAATCGTCTTTGCCGACTCGAAAAAGAATACTGCGCACAAGCTGATAAATATCTTGCTTGCGAGCTTCGGCGGCTTCAGCCATCGTCTTGAAGGGTTTTTCGTGATAAAAAACCTGATGGGGTGCATTAAGTGCGTTAAGCGCAAGGGAAACGGGCGGTATTTTTGTCATGGCTCTATTATACATCGAAGAATCATTCCAAAAAGATTGACATAGCTCCTGCTTCGTTTTATAGTTAATTTCACGATGGCAAAAAGCTATCACTTTACCAATCTATGGAGGTCTAATGTTTGCACTTAATTTATTATCAGAAACAGCAAATGAGCCGAATTTAACTTGGCTGCTTTGGCTTGTCCTAGCTATTTTCGTTATTATTGTCATCATCGGTTGGATGGTTAGCAATAAAGAAGAAGAAAAAGTCCCTGCAAAGAAGAAAGAAGCTGCTCCTGCTGCACCTGCCACTCCTGATATCTTGAAGAAACTGGAAGGGATTGGTCCTAAAGTTGAATCTATTTTGAATGAAGCTGGAATCAAAACCTTCGCTGATTTGGCGAAAGCCGATGTGGAAGCCCTTCGTGAAGTGCTTGCTACCGCCAAACTCCAGATGATGGACCCCTCCGGCTGGATTGAGCAAGCCGAACTTGCCGCTAAGGGTGATTGGGATGCTCTTGAGAAATTACAGGATGAACTCAAAGGCGGGCGTCACGTATAGACAATTTTGAATAAAAAAGCCCCTGATAAATCAAATTTTTATCGGGGGCTTTTTATATATTATATGTGGGTATTGAAAGCCTCTATTATTAAGATTATTAACATTAATCATAACTTGACACATTCGCCTCGCCCTTGTAAAATTCGCCTGTCCGAACAACTTTAGGCGTAACCCGCCTAAAATTTATTTAATCTCAATTTTCCTCGGGAGGAAGAAACACTATGAGTCATATGGGACTTTCCACGTTTGAAACAATAGCAATTTGGGGTATTTTTACTGTTGCCCTCATCGGTTTGGCTTATGCGATGATTTTGCGTAACCAAATCATGCGTGAAGATATGGGGACAGCGCGAATGCAAGAAGTTTGGGGCTGGATTCGTGACGGGGCAGATGCCTATTTGCAGAGCCAACTAAAATCAATTTTGCCTTTTGTGGCGATTTTGACCGTTGCGCTATTTTTCTCTGTTTATATTGTGCCACCGACAGAAGAAGCTCTGATGCGCTTTGAGGGCATGTCTCCCGATAAAGTTAGTTTAACGCTCGGATTTGCACGCGCCCTCGCTTTTGTGATGGGAGCTGGCTTCTCGTTAACCGTTGGGCAGATTGGGATGCGAATGGCGGTACAAGCGAATGTTAGAGTTGCTTCCGCTGCTCGAACATCTTTTAGCGATGCCCTTCGGATTGCTTATCGGGCTGGAACAATTACCGGTATGCTCACGGATGGTCTCGGCTTGCTTGGCGGGACGGTCATCTTCATGATTCTCGGCATCGCCGCACCGGATGCGCTTCTCGGCTTCGGTTTCGGTGGGACGCTTCTTGCCCTTTTCATGCGTGTTGGCGGTGGTATTTTTACCAAAGCCGCAG
>JAOZOM010000284.1 GCA_029933275.1 Anaerolineales bacterium
ACGTTCAATATTGAGCGTTTTTTCCGTGTAACTCCTTGAAATCCGTGTACAAAAGTTTATTTGCGCCTGTTTTTTGCCAAACCACAAATTCCGTTAGAACTAGTTTTTTTACAGAACTATTGCCCTACCTTTAAGATTCCTTTACAGAAGTATCCTAACATATTGGAGAAGTTAAAAAAAGTGCATCGCACTTCTAATAATAAAAATACTATGGAGAATATCATGTTAAAGAAAATTCTAATCGGCACGTTCGCCACACTCATCGTTGGCGCAGCAAGTGTCAGCGCATATAATAGCGCATCCACCCCCTCAACCGTCTCGGCGCAAACTACCGAAGAAATCGCCGCACAAAACACCCCCCAAGAGCGCGTCTCGATGGAGCAATCTCAACCACAAGGTCAAGGCTACGAACAAACTACCGCCCCCGAAGATGGGCAAGTCCAATCGCAAGGTGGTGGCGGGAATGGCTATCGTAGGGGGCAGGGAGATTCAGGCACGGTGCGCGGCAATAAAGCCGAATCTGCCTCCCTAAACCTCGATATCGAACAAACAACCCTGCACGGGATCGTGACTCAAATTGAGCCTGCTCTCGTTACCCTTAACACAGATGCGGGAGAAAGCATCTCTATTCCCCTCGACGCGGCAACCCTCGGCATTCCCCTCGCCCTCAACGACTCCATTACCCTCAATGGACATTGGAACCTAGACGGCACATTTACCGCCGGTCAACTCACCCTCGATGCGACGGGAGAGACCTATCCCATTAACGGGAATGGCAACAGCGGCAAAGGCTATCGCGGCGGAGGTAGAGGAAATAACGCAAATTAGTAAAAATAAAAAAACAGCGGCGTTTTTCAACGCCGCTGTTTTTTTAGAACGCATCAATACAAAGCTACGAAAAAGTCCCTGATAAAGTCTCAAAACGATGTCCCTTGCGCTGGTCGTCTCTATAAAAAGCCAACAAACTAACCACCTGATAAGGGACAAATTTCTGCTCATGGGGTTTATGGATGGAAAGATCGAAATAGGTATACCAAGTCCCTGAATTGAAATAGAACTTATCATCATGTACTGTACGTTTTTCCAAAGTATCTAGCGGAACAACTTCGTGATGGTGGGTATGCCCATAAACAATATACGAGGCTTTATTCTCAACAAAGGCTGGTTCCTTGAGGGCTTTTTTGGCATAAGAAATTTCTCCGCCCCAGATCTCCTCTTGAATCCACAAAGCGAGATCATTCATTGTTTTAACCGACGTTCGCTCAGAAATTTGTAACGCCACCTCGAGTTTATCCACAGAATCAAATTGGAATTTTTTATCAAGTGAGCGAACGACATCCAATTTTAAGAACTCGTGACCAAGATCATCCCAAATCTTTTTAATCTTCTGTTGCATATTACTCTGCAACCCATTATGCTTAATCTGACTACTCACCCAGAGCCAAGTCGCCAAGGTAGGACGAACGTGGCTAATCTCGCCCAGATTTTCGATTACCCCTTTAGAAAGTTCGGGTAACCGCGCGGCAACCTCGAGAGGGAAACGGTTTAACATCTCGACTGTAAAAACATCGCCCAAAGCCGAGGCGAGGCGTCCTTTCTCTACATTGTAATTAAAATGATCATAATAATCGCCGTGGTGAGCATAAACCTTATAACTTGCCAGTTTTTCGGCTAAAACAGGATCATCCTCGAGACGGTAGGGGAAAGGGGAAGAAGTTTGAGATAAGCCCAAAGCCGCCACAATCTCAGCCCGTATCTCGTCAAAGGGCTCGCCGGGGATTCCGTAATACCAATCGTGATTCCCAATCATATAATGCAGATGAACATCCACTTCCACTAAATCTTTGTTTTCTTCCCAGCCACGCTGCGAGGATAACACTCGTGGAATTTGCACTTTTATATCGCGTAACACTTCTAAAGAATCGCGATGTTTTTCTAAAATAGCCTGCGTAATTTGCTTTAACTTTTGCGCGTAAGCAGGTTTTTTCTGGTCTGTCCACGGGCGAGTATATTCGGGGGTGTTGGGCTTTGTGTCGAGCCAAAGCGTGGAGTGTAGCGGATCTAAAATATCACCCAAAAGCAAGATATTTACCTCCCTAAGCGGACGATAACTGCCGTCTGTGCGCCACGAGGCGCGCCTTGCCATTTTTGTTATTCTTTCTGCAAAAACGTAGAAAGCATCCGATGAAATTGACTTTCCACACGTCCCATCGCCAAGATGAATATCGCTGATAATAATGAGCATTTTATTCTCCTAAAGATGCCCCAATTATAGCGTGATTTAAGCTGTTTTTCTGATTCTACCGAATAAGAATCTCTCGAGAAAAACCATCATCGCCTACCCGTAAACGGAGCAGGCTCAAAGCCAAAGGTCGATACAAAGGGAGTGCCTTAATTGAAAAGATGAATTGGAGTCCGAAATCTCCCGATTTCGAATTTGTACCAGTAACTCAACGTCAGG
>JAOZOM010000285.1 GCA_029933275.1 Anaerolineales bacterium
CGCGATAGCATCAGCCCAACCAGCCTGCAAAGCGTGACCTATACAGTCACCTTCTCAGAAGCAGTCACTGGCGTAGACACTGCTGATTTCACAATGACAGCCAGCGGTCCTTACGGGGCAACAGTCACCGGCGTCTCCGGCTCCGGCGATACCTACGTCATCACTGTTGATACCGGCGTAGGCAACGGCACGCTCCGCTCAGACGTTCTAGCAGCAAGTGCCACAATCCAAGATGCAGCAAGCAACGCACTCGTCGCCGACTACACCGCTGGCGAAGAGTACTATATTGTCAAATCTGTCTCCACCTTAGCCGATTTTGATGGTGATGGCAAAGATGATATTGCCATTTTCCGCCCCAGTGATGGCACTTGGCACATTCAAGGTCAAGGCACGTATAACTACGGTCAAGCTGGCGATATTGCTGTTCCCGCCGACTATAACGGCGACGGCAAAGATGATATCGCTGTCTACCGCCCCAGCAACGGTTTCTGGTATGTCCGTGGTCAAGGCTCTTACAACTACGGTCAAGCTGGCGACATCCCCGTCCCCGGTGATTACAATGGTGACGGCACAGATGACATTGCCATCTTCCGCGCGAGCAACCACACTTGGTACGTCTACGGTCAGGGTACTTACTTCTTTGGTAACGAAGGCGACATCCCCACTCCCGCTGACTATGATGGCAATGGCACAACTGACGTAGCCGTTTTCCGTGGCAGTAACCACACTTGGTATGTCTATGCACAAGGCACCGCAGTCTACGGCAATGCAGGCGACATCCCCGTCCCCACTGATTATAATGGCGACGGCAAAGCCGACTTTGCTGTCTGGCGTCCCAGCACAGGCAATTGGCATATTTATGCCCAAGCTTCCTATGGTTTCGGCGCAAACGGCGACATCCCACTAATGGGCGATTATGACGGTGACGGCGTTTACGGTGCATCGGTCTGGCGTCCCAGCAACGGGACTTGGTATCTTCGTGGCGTTGGTTCTTATACCTACGGCGCAAGCGGCGATATCCCCACCCAGCCTGAATACTTAGAACCCTAATCCAAGAAAAGAAATAAAGTAAATAGAATAGAGGGGAGTAGTTAAAAATGAAGACTTCCGAAGTTTCAAAAACTTCGGAAGTCTTTTTAAATCTTTCAGATTTCATTTTAGCCCCATATTTTTCGGGTTTTTCCTCCTTTTTTTGTATAAATTCGTGTTTCTTCGTGGATTCTTTTTTGCGCTATAATCCCCCTCATGTTCCTCCCCACCACTAAACAAGAAATGCACGCCCTCGGCTGGAATGCCCTCGACATCATCATCGTCAGCGGCGACAGCTATATCGACAGCCCCTTCATGGGGACTGCCGTCATCGGCAAAGTCCTCGCGGATGCGGGCTACCGCGTCGGCATCATCGCCCAGCCGCAAACCGATTCGCTCGTGGATATTGGCAGGCTCGGCGCGCCCAAACTCTTTTGGGGCGTCACCGCCGGTAGCGTTGATTCGATGGTCGCCAACTACACCGCACTCAAAAAGAAACGGCGCATAGATGATTACACCCCCGGCGGGCAAAATAATCGTCGTCCTGATAGAGCAACAATTGTATATACAGGCTTGATTCGGCGTTACGCGAAAACAGTTAAAAGATTTTCCCCAGAGAGCACAAAGAACACAAAGAAAAGCTTTAAAACATTAAAAAACTCCGTGCGCTCTGTGAACTCTGTGGTGAATCCTTCCCCCCCCATCGTCCTCGGCGGCATCGAAGCCTCCCTGCGGCGCGTCCCGCATTACGATTATTGGAGCAATAAAATCCGCCGCTCACTGCTCTTCGATGCCAAAGCGGATTACCTCCTCTACGGGATGGCGGAAAAATCCACGCTGGAATTCGCCGCCGCACTGCGTGACGGACGTGACCCGCGCGTGATACGCGGATTGAGCTATATTGCCAAAGAAAAACGGGAGGATTACATCGAACTCGCCCCCTACGAAGTCGTTGCCAAAGATAAAAAAGCCTTCACCGAATTCTTTCACATCTTCTACAAAAATAACGACCCCATCCCCGCAAAAGGACTCTGCCAAAAGCACGGCGATCGCTATCTCATCCAAAACCCGCCTGCCTTTTACCAAAGCGAAGAAGAACTCGATAAAATTTACGCCCTTGATTTTGAACGCGCGCAACACCCCTATTACGCCAAAGATGGCAAAGTTCGCGCCCTCGATACGATCGGCTTTTCGATTGCCTCTCATCGCGGCTGTTACGGGGAATGTAATTTTTGCGCCATCGCCGTCCACGAGGGGCGCACGATTCGCTCACGGAGCCAAGATTCGATTGTCTCGGAGGCAAAAGAGATTACGCATCATCCCAAGTTCAAGGGCTATATCTCCGATTTAGGTGGACCCACCGCAAATATGTACGGCTACGAATGCGGGAAGAAATTGAAGGCTGGCAACTGTCCAAGCA
>JAOZOM010000286.1 GCA_029933275.1 Anaerolineales bacterium
GGTTGGTTAATATTGTGAAGTGATTTTGGGGATCAGTTGATTAGGGATTTAGGAAGGGCAACCTACGGGTTGCCCTTTTTTTATTTAAGCGATGTATTTATCTTTATGACTGGGCAAAACCTGTCAGATCTTTGTCCCAAGATATTGAAAAAATACATGCCAGAGTGTAAAAAAGTATATTCCTTAAACAAAAAGATGACTGAGATTTCTCAGCCATCTTTGCGTTAGTCTCTATCTGATGATGATTATTTCCTGATAAAGTTTATTTCAACTGTTTTTTCTAATTTCCGAAGCCAGGCATTGGGGGAATTGCGGGTGTCGGAGGGACTGGGAGCGCAGGAGAGGCTGGAGGAACTACTTCACCATTTCCGTTTGGCACACCAGAGGTTGTCGGGACAACGCCTTCTGGTGTAGAGGCAGCGCCATTGGCAAGAGCTTCAGCAGTTTCTATAGCATTCTGAGCGAGAACATCGGCGGTTGCCGTGGCGTTTTGGGAAAGAGCATCGGCAGTTGCGGCGGCTTCTATTGCAAGCACATCTCCAGTACCTGATTGAGCTTGAGTTGTCGAAACAGCACCTTGCGCTAACTGTAACGCTTCTTGGTATTGTTGATGTGCCTGTTCACGATATTGTTCCACTTCTGCGGGAGCGTCTTCAGGGAGTACTAAAGCACCTATTTGAGCTATTTGTATTTGCAATCTGCTTTGAACCTCGTTCATGGCTTGCGTCATTGCCGCATTACTCATTTCACTGGTGAGTTGCAGTGCTGCTTGAACTTCTTCTTGCATTTGAAGCATAATATCTTCTGGGGGGAGAATACCCTCTTCGAGTAGAGCGGCAACTTCGTCGCCGCGACGTTGAGCATATTCTAATCGCAATGCAAATTCTTCTTGGGCATTGTCTGCTAATTGTAATTGTACATTTTCGCTGACAAGTTTGATTCCGTAGAGGGCATCGTTGGGTAAGCTGTCTTGCGCGGCATAAACTGCACCTGCCGAACCGCCGAAAAGTAAACCTAAAGCTGTAATAATGGATACGAGAGTGGTCATTTTAAACTCCTTTTGTAGTTTGTATTTGTTTAACCACTCTCTAAGACGCACGACTGGGCTATGAGATACGGCCTCTTCTCGAATTGCTACCGCTTGGGACAAAAACTGCGCTCTTCCGCGCGTAGCAAGCCGAGGGTCACGGGCGGGAACGTCGCACAATTTATCCAATAGAGATTTAAGTTGGGGATCAATTTCATTTTTATTCATCATCTTCATCCAATAGAATTCGTTTTAAAGTAGCTAAAGCGCGATGTTGCAAGGATTTGACAGAGCCTATTGGTTTGCCTATCGCGGTGGCAATTTCGGCATTTTCCCAGCCTTCGAGAAATTTCAATGAAATTACTTGTTCTTGAGCGGGTGTCAACTTTTTTAGGGCGGCGCGTACGCGCACTATTTCTATATTCTGAAAGGCTTCCATATCCGGCTTCTCGGTGGAAACCAGCGAAATCTCGTCATCAATTGGCTCTGTGGCAGGTGCAGCGCGGCGATAATAATCAGTAATCCAATTATGTGCGATGCGGAAAAGGTAAGCCTTCAAATGGTCTCGAGGTCCTTTTTTGCGATGGAGTGCATTCAAAAAGCGTGTAAAAGTTTCCGACACACATTCTTCTGCCGCGTCTACATTACCCAAAAGGCGCATTGCGTAACGGTAAATCGCCTCGTTGTGGGTATCATATATTTCTGCAAGGGCTTGTCCTTCTAATCGGTAGGCTCGTTGAATTAATTTGGCTTCTTCGCTCATAGTTCTACCTGTTTATTATGACGCTGATTTTGGTATCTAGATACGCTTTCGTATAATTCAATCTTAATGCCGTATGAAATGCAACGCAGAGCGTTGCTAACAGGAATTATCGTAGTTTATATTATCTGCTGTTTTTAACTGACCACTGAGAACTGCCCCTAATACTTCCCCGTAAACTACTCATGCACCCAGAGAAACTCATCTTGTTTGTTTATGACATGAATGAGATTGCCGAAGCCGTAGTTTTGGGACATAGAGCTAAAAGGTTCCTATAAATTGGAGAACTATTCCTGTTGTAAATAGGATTGTAGCGGTGTACAAAGAACGACGCCTTAGGCCTTTGTCTTTCGCTAATATGGGCAACAGTTTTTCTCCTAGGGTAAGTAGCCCTTTTTCTATGAGTAATTCAAAAGCTGCTAATGGTGGAAAAAGTAACATAATAACTGCGAGCAGGCCATAAATCCCATCAAGTTTTTCCTTCTCCTTACTTAGAGAATTCCCAACACATAAATTAGATGACCATTTTTTTTGCCAATCTGGCTCCTTAGTATATGACGCAAAGGTCAAAAAACAAATGAAACCTATCCAAATGGCTATTAAAACACCTAACAGAACTTTTTCTTGATTTATGTAGGAAGTCCAGATGAAAAGAAACAGTA
>JAOZOM010000287.1 GCA_029933275.1 Anaerolineales bacterium
TTTTTTCCGTGTAACTCCTTGAAATCCGTGTACAAAAGTTTGTTTGCGCTTGTTTTTTGCCAAACCACAAATTCCGTTAGAACTATCTTTATTTCACGCGGCGCAATTTCGCCCGCGAGGACATTTCGCTCTCGTAGACTTTCTTTACGCCATCACCCAATCCCTGTTCGGTGACGCGGATATACTTTACTAGTTTTCGCAATCCGCCCGGCTCAACAGAGGCAGATTGGTCGCTTCCCCACATGGCACGGTCGATGGTGATATGACGTTCAACCATGCACGCACCTAATGCTACCGCGACTGCCGAGGGGACGAGTCCCACTTCATGTCCGGAGTAGCCAATCGGGATATTTGGGAATTCGGCTTTCAGGGTTTGAATCATGCGCAAATTCAATTCTTCGGGCGGGCAGGGATAAGAGCTGGTCGAGTGCATCACGCCCAGATTCTCCTCGCCGACCACTTTGATTCCTTCGCGGATTTCATCCATCGTGGACATACCGGTCGAGATGATGATCGGTCGCCCCATTGAGCGAACTTTTTTCAAAAGCGGATAATCTGTCAACGAAGCGGAGGGCAATTTGTAAACCGACATCTCAAATTGCTCCATAAAATCTACCGAGCCTTCATCCCAAACCGAGACGAACCAGTCGATGCCTTTTTCTTTGCAATAACGGTCAATTTCGGTGTATTCTTCCACGCCAAATTCGACTTTATAGCGATAGTCGAGATAAGTGATATAGCCCCAGGGCGTTTGGCGCATTTTTTTCTGCTGTTCGGGCGGCGTACAAACATCGGGGGTGCGCTTCTGGAATTTGACCGCGTCCACCTTCGCCGCGACCGCCGCGTCAATCATTTTCTTCGCTAAATCCACATCGCCGTTATGGTTGATGCCGATCTCGCCGATGATATAAGTCGGGTGGTTATCGCCGACCAATTTATTGCCAATTTTTATTTCACGAGTCATTTTTTCTCCTAATTTTTTCACCACAAAGGCACAAAGTTCACAAAGGTTTTTTCTTGATGCTTCTTCGTATGTTTAGCGGTTAATCAGTTTTTCTACTCAAAATTAAATCACATATTTCTCGGACAGCGCCGCGCCCACCTTTTTTCGATAATATAAAATCGGCTTTTTCCAAAACTTCTTGAGAAGCATCGGATACGGCGACTCCCCATCCGACCAGCGAAAACGCGGGGATGTCGTTTAAATCGTTGCCGACAAAAATAGTTTGGGATGGATCGAGCTTGCGTTTGGCTTGCTCTCGTTTAAGAATCCCGGTTTTGTCGTCAACACCTTGCACATAATCTACGCGTAGCTTTTTACAGCGTGCCGCCACAACTGGATTTCTCTCCTTCGAGATGACGACTACGTCAATGCCTGCTTTCTTCAACATGGCAATCCCGAATCCATCGCCACGACTGGCGGCGACTGTTTCTTTGCCATCTTGGTCTGTCCAAACGCGGTTGTCGGTCAGGACTCCGTCAAAGTCGAGAAAAAGCGCACTAACGGGAGCAGGCATCGGTCTACGCGCGACTCGGGGGGAAACAAAGTCCAAATTGCCGAATTTGACCAACCATTCGTATTTCGCCCAATCGGAGAGATTGTCAATATCGACTGTATAGTCAGGGTCAATCATCAGCGGGAAAATTTTCTCGCCTGTCATGGATTTTTGCTTCAAAATGGCACGGGGACGAATAGCGTCCACATGCCCGGTTTGCCAATAAATGGGCGGGAGGCTCTGGCGGGGGGCGTTGAAAGGCTCGGCGATGCCCTCCACATCCAGCAGATTTTGCATCGGGGCATTTTCGCCATCGGGCAGCCGCCACATTTTATGTGGATTTTGCCCGGCAGGGACAACGCCGCGCACCGAATCTGCTTCGGGGTGAGAGAGAAGGATGCGAATAGCATCATCCACGCAACTCGGCGGACGGATGGGCGAAGTGGGGCGCAATTGCACGACCACGTCTGGGTGATAGTCTTCGTTTTCTGCCAACCATTTTAATGCGTGCTCAAAAACGGGCAAATCTGTAGTGTTGTCTTCGGCGAAAACGGAGGGGCGCATAAAAGGCGTTTCCGCGCCATATTCGCGGGAAACTGCGGCAATTTCATTATCATCGGTGCTGACAATGACGCGCGTCACCAACTCGGATTTTAGTCCGGCCGCAATGCTATACGCAATGAGCGGGTAGCCCGCAAAATCGCGGATATTTTTACGCGGAATGCCTTTAGAGCCGCCACGAGCGGGGATAATTGCTAGAATTTCTGTCATTTTTTTCTTCCACGAAGTCACACGAAGAAACACTAAGGTTTAAAGCGACGCTTTGCGTCGCTCGTAAAAAAACTTCGTGACCTTCGTGTTTCTTCGTGGATAATTATATTACCAAGCCGTCCAGCCGCCATCGACGACCAAATTCGAGCCGGTCATATAGCTGGAGGCGGAGG
>JAOZOM010000062.1 GCA_029933275.1 Anaerolineales bacterium
AACTCATCCAAAGCGAAGCCCATTTGCTTCACTTATGCCGCTATATTCACGGCAATCCTGTAAAAGATGGCATAGTCGCCGATCCTGCCGATTGGATCTACTCAAATTATCTTGAGTGGATTGGAGAACGAGACGGTACGCTATTTGATCCCGAATTTGTGCGTGAGTATTTTGACTCACCCTCCGATTATCGTGAATTTGTATTTGAAGATTTACTCAACCGCAATTTGCCTGATGACATCAGAATTTATTTAGAGAATTTTAAAGAGTAGAAGTGCATTGCATCTCTAAAGATGCGTTGCACTTCGGGGTTAACCTATCACGTGTGGTTTTTGCTTTACCCGACCTGCAACGCATCTGCTAGATGCAGTGCATTTCTAGCGCGAGAAAGAGATGGTTCAACGTTAAATTGAGAGGGTTGATTCCGCTATTGATAGCTTGGTTTTATCCCACTTTGGAAAAAATATTCCCGAACTACTCTCTAAAGATGTCGGCGTTTTTTACATAGCTTTGTCTTGAAACATCTGATGGCGCAGAAAATATCAGGTATAATTTTGTTATCGAAAATTCAAAGAAACGCATAATTCTCCCCTTTTGTTTTTTACAGGAGGGGAGTTTCTAATGCCTAAACAGGAAATCTTATGGGACACGTCTCACATAAACTCAACAATGCTTTTGAAGGGGCTTTAGCGGGAGGCGGCGATCCCGCTACTTCGCCACTTTACGTCTTTGGTTCTTTTTTGAAATTAATTGTTGTCGCGGGCGTGGCAGAGATTACCTTTGGCGCATCGGTTTGGATGGTTGTGCTAACGGTTGCAGTCGTTTCGGCGATGTATAGACTCGTCATGCAGTGGGTCACGGATGGAAGCGGGGGAAGTGGATTAAGCGAAGAAGAGTTTGGTCCCTGGGCGGCGAAAATTAATGCCGCAATCACTTTTGTAGAATACACGCTCACTTTTTTGGTCAGCATGGCGGCGATGGTCACATTTATCGCCGACCGAATCCCTGTTTTGAACAACGAACTATTTTGGGGTATCCAATATCGCACTTTGGTTGCAATTGCTCTCAGCGTTTTAACCGGTTGGCTTGTAAACCGCGGTCCCAAAATGGCGGCGAGAACCTTTGGACCTGCCACGGGCGGGGTCTTACTGCTTTTGTGGGTGATGATTATTACCACGATTATCAAATATGGTTTTCATTTACCGGATTTCAACCTCCAAGCCTTTTCTCCTGAAAACCTACATTACACCTTAGGCGGCTATGTTCGCATTTTGGCGGTGATGACGGGTGTCGAAGTCTTCGCCAATATGGTCGCTGCTTATGATGGCACCAAAAGCCAGAAGGGCACAAAAGCCTTTAACTCCTTACTCATTATCATGGGGACAACCGCCGCTACAATGCTGATTGTAGGTCCTGTTATAAAAAACGTAGCCGACCCGCTAATTGAAGATGTTTCGGTTTTTACCCAAACAATGGATGTTTTACTTCCCGCTCCACTTCCTTATTTTGGCACCTTGGTCGGGATAGCGGTGCTTATGTCCGCTTCGGCGGCGGCGGCGCAAGGGTTGCAAAATCTCTCTCTGGGTCTTTCCGAGCGGCGTTACGTTCCGCCCTTTTTCGGCAGACGGAACGAATATCAAGTTGCTGATAAACCCGTTTGGCTACAAGTTTTCATTGTCGGTTTCATCTTTCTTCTCTTTGGTACACACGAAGAAACCTACCTTGCCATTTATGCGGCGGGCGTTTTTGTCCTCCTCAGCATGACCGGTTGGGCGGTCACGAAACGTTTATTGCGGAATGCGCGCAAAAATTTTGATTGGGGAACAGCTCTGCTGATTCTCGGTACGATCATCGCCGCTATTTTGACCTCCGGCGCAACGATAATCATTTTTGTTGAACGTTTTCTTGAGGGAGCATGGACATATTTCATCTTCATCCCATTACTCTATATCATCTTTGGATATACTCGTAAGCAGATGGGAGCCCCCTCTGCTGCGCTGGATTATCTGGGACGGCTCGACGCGTCGAATTTGGCTGGCTTTGGGTTTGGACAGTTGAATCCGGCCTCGGGCGCGGTGACCGCTAAACCGGACTCTCCCGATGATCTTCGCTGGGAACCCGCACCGATTGCCGAGAGCAAATGGCGTAGACAAGAATTTAATCTTGATAAAGTTGCTATTCTCCTCGATGGTTCGGATTACGCCGCGCAAGCACTCCCTTGGGCGAAGATGTACTGTCAGAAAACAGGTGCGCATCTGACAATTCTTTCCTCTATCAAAGGGGATTTAGACGAATTTGAAGAGAAATTTGAAGAGCGAAAAAAATATCTCGAAGATGTTCAAAACAAACTCCGAACCGAAGATTTGGATGCGGATATAGTTCTTCGCTCCGGCTTTATCGCTGACGCGACCCAACTCCTCGTTCACGAAAAACAGATAGACCTTGTGATAACGAGCACGCGTGGAAAATCAGGCAAACTCAACTGGACGAGTGGCGGTGTTTCGCAAAAACTCATCCAAAAAATTAACCAGCCTATCCTTCTCGTGCAAACATCTGAAGAGGGCAACGCCACCCCGCCAAAATTGGAACGGATTCTCGTCCCCTTGGACGGCTCAATTTTCTCCGAACGCGTTCTTCCTTACGCCCGCTCTCTTGCACAAATTTTCGATGCAGAGTTGATTTTGCTCACTGTCCCCGCTGTCCCTGAGCCGGAAGATTATAGCGCGCCTTCCGAATTGATTGAAGATATTCGCCGTAAAGCAGAGATGGAAATAGAGAACTTCCTCGATGCAGTGGCACGCTCCCTCAGCGAGAGCGGTATCCGCGTCCGCACGATAGTTGCAGGAACACTCCCGGCGCGCACCATTGTTAATGTTGGGCGAGACGAAAATGTTGATCTGATCATGAGCACCTCACGCGGGCGTGGTGGTTTTGAACTTTTGATGCTGGGTAGCGAGGCTCAACGAATTGTTGAGCAATCCGAAAAGAACGTTTTTATGATTCCCATCCGCGATAGACCGCTGTAAAATTTTGCCTTACGATATTCATGTCGCATACTTTTTTAAAAGTGATATGAATATCGTACTATGTCTGTGAATAGAAAACCTGCGGACACTTCAAAGAAGTTAAACGCCAAGCATTTTCACGCACGGCATTTTTTATGTTATTTGTCTTGGGGAATAGATGACGTTTTTTGCAAAGAATCCTTGGTTCATTCTCTCATCGTGCTATAATCATTTCATCTTAAAAAATTGCCACTGGAGGAAGTAAAATAATGAACGATACAGCACTGTTTCCCTTGAGCGATGAACATAAAATGATTCTGAATGCCGCGCGTGATTTCGCACAATCTGAAATTGCACCGATTGCTGCCGAATATGATGAGAGCGGTAATTTCCCATCTGAGACCATCAAGAAAATGGGCGAAATGGGATTTATGGGTATTTCTACCCCAGAAGAGTATGGTGGCGCAGGGATGGATACTTTAGCCTATGTTTTAGCTTTAGAAGAAATTTCAAAAGTAGATGCCTCACACGGGACGATTATGTCGGTAAATAATTCTCTTTTTAATCACGGTATCGTGAAATTTGGTACCGAAGAGCAAAAAAGAAAATTTGTTACTCCTGTTGCTACAGGCGAGAAGGTTGGGGCTTACTCTCTAACCGAACCCATGTCTGGATCGGATTCGGCTACTATGAGCACCACCGCTGTTCGAGATGGGGATGACTTTATTATCAACGGACGCAAGTCTTGGGTCACGGGCGGTCCCGTCGCGGATTATGTGGTCGTCTATGTGGTGACGGATCCATCCAAAGGCACAAAAGGAATCTCCGCGTTCATCGTGGATGCGAATCAATCTGGCTTTGTACGTGGTAAAAAAGAGCCGAAGATGGGCATCCGCGCCTCGGCTACCAGCGAAATTGTCTTTGAAGATTATCGTTGCCCCGCAGAAAATATGCTTGGCAAAGAGGGCGAGGGATTTAAAATCGCCATGACGGTTTTGGACGTGGGCAGGATTGGCATCGGCGCACAAGCCTTAGGCATTGCAGAAGCCTCCTACGAAGCCGCAATTAATTACGCCCGCGAGCGTGAAGCCTTTGGTAAAAAGATTGGTCAATTTCAAGGGGTTTCTTTCAAATTAGCCGATATGAAAACCCGCCTCGAGGCGGCGCGTTTACTCGTTTATAACGCCGCAATGGCAAAAGACCGCGCTGAAAAAACCGGCGGACGCTTTACCGTTGCCGCATCTACGGCAAAACTTTTTGCATCCGAAACCGCCATGTTCTGCGCCCACGCTTCCCTCCAAATTCACGGCGGAATTGGCTACAGCAAAGAATATCCCGTTGAACGTTATTTCCGTGATGCGAAAATTACCGAGATTTACGAAGGCACGAGCGAAATTCAACGCTTGGTCATTTCTCGTATGGAACTTGGGTTGCGATAAAGATAATAAATCCCATATTTTTGACGAGTCTCTTCCCTTGTTTGCGTTCATCTTGAGGGGAGAGACTTTTTTCTTATGATTCTTAAAAAAAACATCCTTTTATCTGTTCTATTACTTTTTTCTGTTGCTTGTGTTTTCTTTGGAGGGAAAGAAGCCTCGCCTGTTTTGGGAGAGACTTTTTCGGAAGAACCACAGGTTATTCTTCAACGTTTGGATGTGGAGTATCTGGGATTGGACGGGCATCGGTTGATTGGGAGCGGGTGTCCGGGGAGCGATGGAAAAGGTTCAATAGAGAATATCCATTTTCTTGTGCATGGTGTAGATAGGGATAGAAAGGTGCAACGAATTTTAGTTGCCGGAGATAACTCAACATTAACATGGGAAACGCCATGCTCCGGTGATTGGGGGCTGTTGGCGCGTGATTTACATAAAGGCACTTGGGAAATCTTTATTGCGCCTTCTTTACCCTCTGAAATATATACCGTCATATTCTTTTATGATGATAATACTTTTGCGCTTGGGATGAATAGCGTCCCGTAATCGGGTAAAATTGCGCCATCCTGATAAAAAAAATCCCCATGCCCTCAAAAAATCCCCCCTTTCTCTCCGTCATCCTCCCAGCCTACAACGAAGGCGAAAGTATTTACGCCAATATTCTGCGCGTCTCTGAGACTTTGCGTGAGATTGACTTTGAATTGGTCGTAGTGGATGATGGTAGCGCAGACCAAACCTATCTCGAGGCGAAACGCGCCGAAGATGAGGGTTATCCTGTTCGGGCTATCGCACAGGAGGAGAATCGTGGCAAAGGTGCGACTCTCTTTCACGGCTTTGAATTTGCCTCTGGCGAGCGAATCGCCTTCCTTGATGCGGATTTGGAGATCGCGCCGGAATACCTCCTCAGCTTGCTAAAAATTATGGACGAAAGCGGGGCGGATGTCGTCGCGGGGGTGAAAGATATGAGCGATAATCAATTTCCTTGGTTACGCCGAACGATGAGCAAAATCTACAAACGTAGTGTCGCTTTTTTATTTGGCTTAGATATTAGCGATACGCAAACAGGAATCAAACTCTTCAAACGAGAAGTGCTAGAGGCAACTGTGCCGCGTTTGAGCGTGAGCCGTTTTGCTTTTGATATTGAATTGCTCCTTGCTGCCTCGCGTTTTGGCTATGAAATTGTCGAATATCCGGTCAAGATTATTTATAATCGCACCGGTAATCTTGGCAGGATGAATACACGTAATATCTTCGGTGCATTTTGGGATACCCTCTCCATTTATGCCCGCGCCAGTTTTTGGACTTGGCTAGAGCCTAGTCGCGCCATGCAAATTTGGATGCTCCTTTTTGCCATCGGTATTTTTCTTTTTGGCGTTGGCGTTGGAAAACTCCTCACGCCGGTCATTTTGCACGGCTCAGTTAAGAAAATTTTTCATATTATTGCGTTGCAATTTCTCCCCACCCAATTTCGCGATTGGCTTTTGCTGATTGGTGGTTTTGTTCTAATTATTATTTCCTCAATCCAGCTGAATAAAAAGTTGTTAGAAGCCTTTGTGCGCCGAGATCGCGGTGATGATTTAGCGGGCATTTTCAGAAAATAGAAGGATTCGATGATGAAAGCAATTATTTTTAATGAGCATGGTTCTCCCGAAGTTTTAAAATATGCAGACCTTCCTGTTCCTGAGCCTGCGCGCGGGCAGGTGCTAATCAAACTCCATGCCGCGGCTCTAAATCGGGTGGATTTGCTCGTTCGTGCGGGATGGCGTGGACTGAATCTCGCCCTGCCGCATATTCTCGGCGCGGATGGGGCGGGCGAAATCGCGGCGTTGGGCGAAGGGGTGGATGGATGGCGAGTCGGCGACCGAGTGGTGATTAATGCCAATTTGGGATGCGGAATTTGCGATTTTTGCCTCGCTGGAAAAGATAACCTCTGCCGAAACTGGCATTTGCTCGGGGAAACGATTCGGGGAACATACGCGGAATTCATCCTGCTTCCGCCAAAACAGCTTTTTCATTTGCCCGATTCTTTTGATTACCATGCCGCGGCGGCATCATCTCTCGTTTACCAAACCGCGTGGCATTCTCTTATTACGCGCGGCAAATTACGTCCGGGCGAGAAAGTGCTGATTGTGGGGGCTTCGGGTGGAGTCAATACTGCGAGCATCCAAATTGCCAAATTAACGGGAGCAAGCCCAATCGTGGTCGGATCCAATGAGAAGAAGCTCGAGCTGGCAGAGAGGTTGGGAGCCGATATCCTAATTAATCGTGCAAAAACCGAAAATTGGTCCAAAGAAATATTTAAACTCACCAATCGACAGGGCGTGGACGTGGTCGTAGATAATGTCGGGACGACTTTCCCGCTTTCGTTGCGGGCGTTGCGAAAGGGCGGGCGGTTGCTGACGGTGGGGAACACGGGCGCGCCGAAATTTGAGATTGATAACCGTTATATTTTCGCAAAACATCTTTCAATTATCGGCTCGACAATGGGAACGCTGAAGGATTTTGACGAGGTCATGTTGCTGATTGTCGCCGGAAAATTGCAGCCGGTTATCGATAAAACCTTTGCTCTAAACGATGCGCGGCTGGCGCACGAACGTTTGGAAAATAACGAGCAACTCGGCAAAATTACCTTGCAGATTGCATAAAAAATCTGCTAAATCTGTGCGATCTGCGGATACTATGAAAAAACAAAACCGATTTGAAATTCTCCTCATTGTCGCCATCATGGCAGGCGCGGGATATGCCGCTTTTTCAGACGCGCATAACTTCCCGAATCGCTGGTTTACGCGTGACGATGCCTATTATTATTTCAAAGTTGCTCAAAATATCAGCGAGGGTTTGGGAAGCACCTTTGATGGCGTTAATTTGGCAAACGGTTATCATCCGCTCTGGATGCTCATCAATATCCCCGTTTTTTCGCTGGCTCGTTTCGATTTGATTCTCCCCCTCCGCATTTTGCTTTTGCTGATGGGTGCGCTTCACGCCGCCACTGCGGTTTTGCTTTACCGCTTAATTTCTCGCGTCCTTTCGGAAACTACGGGGATGCTTATCGCTATTTTTTGGGCGTTTAACCTTTATATCCACGCAACGGTTACGCAATTTGGTTTAGAGACGGGAATCACCGCCTTTTCCATCCTTCTATTTCTCACTCTTTTTGAAAAATTAGAGCGCAAATGGCGCAAAGAGCCGCTCACGCAAAAGGAAATTATCCAATTTGCCCTTGTGGGTGTGATGGTGATTTTCAGCCGCTTAGACACGGTTTTTCTCGTTTTACTCTTCGGCTTTTATCTTGTTTTTCGGAAAATCCCCTTACGCCATCTTTTGCTCACCGATATTCTCGGCACGTTTTTGGTCTTTTTCGCCAGCGTTATTTTGCGTGTAGGCATGAAGGGCTATTATCTGCACGGCGAATCCACGCTCAAAATGGCGTTAATTTCGCTCGTGCTTACAATTCCGCTTTATTATTTTGCGGGTTTATATCAACATCCCCGCAACGAAAGTCTTTTCTCTTTGCTCAAACGCATTTTTCTCTCTGTTACCCTCTCTGCCCTGCTTCTCTCCGCACTTTTATGGGGCTTGCAACGCATTGGCTTTGTGGATACCTTCCCGCGCAGTATTTTCTTCTTTTACGGCGGTTGGATTTTAGTCACGCGTTTAGGCTTTCGTTTTCTCTCCGAAAAACGTGAGCGAGAGAGCCTTTCTGCCCTTTTGCAATTTCAACAAAATTGGAAAACTTGGTTCACCGAAGGCGCAATTTATTTCGGCATCGTGGGCGGTGCGTTGGGTGCGTATATGCTCTTTAATAAAATCGTCTTCGGCACTGCAACGCCAATCAGCGGGCAAGTTAAACGTTGGTGGGGCAGTTTGGATGGCAATGTTTACGGTGGTGCGGCGAGACGGATTTACACCTTTTTCGGTTTGGATACGACTATTGATTCCGATTTTAATGCTTGGGGATTGCTGACTAAGTTTACTCTTTGGCTGAGGGATATTCTCCCGCGCTGGTCGGCAACTTTGAATCAGGATGTGGTCTACTGGCAACTTTTTTTTCTCATCCTATTCCTCATCTCTGTTATTTTGCTCATCTCCAGCAAACGCGCGGTGTGGACGAGCGTGGAGTTTGGCTTGCTTCCGTTGTTTGTCGGTTCGGTGACCCAAATCATCTCCTACAATGCGACCGGCTACGCCGCCGCGAAAGAATGGTATTGGGTCGCAGAAATTATTTTCACCCTTCTGCTTTTTGCCCTCCTCTTTGACCTTTTTCTTCGCTCCCTCGCCGAGATTCTCCCCTCCGCTCGCTCCATCGCCCTTGCGGGGATCGCGATTCTCGGCTTCTTTTGGGCGCAAACCTTCTTTGCTCATATCGCCAATTTAATGCCCTACGGCGTTGAACATGAAGGGCATCCCTATATGGATATTCTCGGCGTTGTGGAAGAAAATACCGAACCCGGCGCGTTAATCGGGATGACTGGAAGCGGGAATACCGGCTATTATATTTCTGGGCGGACGATTATCAATATGGATGGGTTAATCAACAGCTACGAATATTTCCAAGCCCACAAAGCCGGTCGCGGAGACGAATTTCTCGCCGAGATGGGAATGGATTATATCTTCGTTAATCCTGTATTATTGGAAGACCTCCCCTACAAAGGAGAGTTTGAAGATCGTTTGGGGGAAAGAGTGGCGAACTACGGAAAAAAGGAATTGGTTGAATTTATAAAATAATCCGCAAATTAGACAGATTACGCAGAAAAAAAGGAAAAAACCTGCGTCTATCTGCACAATCTGCGGATTAAAATTTCGCGCAAAACCATTACGCAATACGTAAGTACTCGAGCAAAAGTAATTTGGTAAAACGTAATGCGACATTTATGTCGCTCTACTATAAAAAGCGATATAAATACCGCGCCACAAATGTCGAAAAACATTTGCTCAGGTACTCATCAAAAGTCCTCATGCTCCGTCCTACGCATAATCTCATCCTGCAACGCCTCGCTCAGATCGCAGAAATAATCGCTGTAGCCCGCTACCCGAACAATCAAATCGCGATACGCG
>JAOZOM010000063.1 GCA_029933275.1 Anaerolineales bacterium
TGTCGTTTTGTCTTAAAAACTTCGCGTTCTTCCTGTCTTCGCGGTAAGAACAAGTCGTTTTTCACATTTCAAGACTTTTACAGGGTTTTCAGGATTAATAAATCTTTCTCTTCTTAAGTCTCCTTCCCTTTTCTCAACTTCTTCCATAAAAATTTCAAGACATCATCCGCAAATGGGAAGCCGAGAATCGCACCGATAAAAGAGCCAATCGCCCCAACTGCTCGAGCAGGACCCGCTTTGAAGCCAAGAAAAGTAGTTGCTTCGATTTCAATCAATTGTGCAGAGAGGGTACGCCTCGTTTCGATTCCGCCCTCTTTGGGGATAAAACGTAAATAAAGCCAAACCGTACCGCGATACTTCCCTGCTTCATCGGGGCTTAAGCTCCAATAGAACGTAACCTTTTCTCCGGGTAAGAGCGGCTCGCTAATCATTTCGGCTGGCAAAACTTCGAGTCCCGCCATTGTTAGACGAGATTCAGCGATGAGCGTATGCGTCTCGTATAAATTGGGGATTTCAACCACCTCCCCGATGATTTCGTTGCCATCAATTTCTGCGGTCGGCGTGATATTCCCAAGCTCATCCATTTCAAGGGTCAGGCGGACAACATCGGAATCTCCGGCACGGATTTTGGGTGGAAACTCAAGCGTCAGGCGGCGTTGCTCCGAGATGCGCGGGATCGCGGTCGAGGCTTGTGTTGGAATGAGCAACTCGCGGGTTGAGAGCGGGGTCGGCTGCATCTCTGTCGAGGGTTCTTCCTCTGCTGGGGATGCGCCACAAGCCGAGAGCAAAAGCAAAAACCCCAATCCAAATAAAAAAAGAAACCTTCTAGCTTTCAACTCAAACCTCCCCACAATAAATGAAGGCACTCGGCGTTGGCAACTGCAAATCAGCGGGCGGGATGGGGAGGGTGCGCCGCTCGATGAGCGTTGGCAAAGATGCCCAAATGAGCAAAGCCAATGAAATTAGCAAAATGGATAAAGCGAGGAAAAGGCGGAGTTTTTTTCGCATGGCTCCATTATACAAGATTTTTTGTGTTAGAATCCAGTTGAATTCACATTTTCATACTGCCCAGGGGCACACTCAGTTGTCAAGGTATAAAGCTTTTTGCTTTCCTTGGCAATTTTTTGTTTCTTGGGCTGGTATGGATTTTTTGAATACGGAGAGTACGGGAAAAACTTTTTAAGCTTTCCCCGTGTAATCCGTACAGTTCGTGTACAAAATATTTTTGTCAATACAAACAAGGAGAAAAAAATGGCACAACATCCCCCCGAACCTTTCAGAATTAAAATGGTAGAACCAATTCGCTTAATAGATAGCGCGGCGCGAGAGAATGCTCTTAAAAAAGCGGGCTATAACCTTTTTGCGCTCAAAGCCGAAGATATTTTTATTGATCTGCTGACCGATTCCGGGACGGGGGCGATGAGCAACCGTCAGTGGGCAGCAATTATGCTGGGAGATGAGAGCTACGCGGGCGCACGCTCTTATTTTCGGCTTGATGAGGCGGTAAACGACATCTTCGGATTTGAACATTGGATGCCCACCCACCAAGGACGCGCCGCAGAGGGCATCTTGAGCGCGATTCTGGTCAAAGAGGGAAACTACATCCCCTCGAATATGCACTTTGACACCACCGATGCCAATATCCGTTCACGTGGTGGCAGACCGACCAACTTGGTGATTGACGAAGCCTATGACCCCGCAAATATGCACCCTTTTAAGGGAAATATGGATATAGCAAAGTTGAAAGCCTTCATTGAAGAAATTGGTGCGGAAAATATCCCCTTTGGGATGATGACCGTGACGAATAACGCGGGCGGTGGTCAGCCCGTTTCGATGGAAAATATGTGCGCGGTAGCAGATGTCTATAAATCTTATAATATTCCCTTTTTTATAGATGCGGCGCGCTATGCTGAAAACGCCTATTTCATCAAAATGCGAGAAGAGGGCTATGCAGAGAAATCACCTACAGAAATTACCCAAGAGATGTTCGCTCTCGCCGATGGAATGACGATGTCTGCGAAAAAAGATGCGATTGTGAATATCGGCGGCTTACTCTGCATGAGAGATAATGACCTTTTTGTTCAAGCGCAAAACGAGCTAATCATGCGCGAGGGCTTCCCCACTTATGGTGGTTTAGCCGGTCGAGATTTGGACGCGATGGCAGTCGGTTTACGCGAGGGACTAGAAGAAAGCTATCTCGCTTATCGTTTGAACCAAACAGCATATCTGAATGACCTTTTAATCGACGTGGGCGTTCCTGTGATCCAGCCCGCGGGCGGACACGCTATTTATATTGATGCGGGCGCACTTTTGCCTCATCTTTCCCATGCCGAATTCCCCGATCAGGCTTTGGCGGTGGAGCTTTATCGCGAGGGCGGCATCCGTGGCGTGGAACTTGGCTCGGTCATGTTCTCCCACGAAGACCCCGACACTGGCGAGATGGTTTATCCCGATTTAGAATTAGTCCGCTTGGCAATTCCGCGCCGCACCTATACCCAAAGTCATCTCGATTATATCGCCGAGACAATGAGCAAAATCGTCAAACGCGCCGACCAGATTGGCGGTTATAGATTTACTTATGCCCCGCAATTCTTGAAGCATTTCACAGCAAAGTTTGAGCCACTATAGATATTGCGTATTGATTTTGAACACGAAAACACGGATGTCGCGAAAAATGCGACATCCGTGTTTTGCATTTCAAGTCCTATTTTTTTATGCACGGAAAGGTTAGAGTAATAAATTTTTCTCAACGCACATTCAACGCCTCTCGCATAATCGGCATAATCAAAGAGCGATTCGGAAGCAGGAGCATCGCACCAGTATAGGGTTCTGTCCAATCATAAACGGGACCGTACCCAATTGAATAGCGATGGATTTCTTGAGTTTTCACAAGCATCTTCGCTGCAGGGAGCAAGATGCCAATATCGCTAAAACCGATGTCGGTAGTGACGCTGTCTTTATAAATACGGTACAGTGCCGGGGCGCGTTTTAGCACATCAAAGCTCAATAAACGATAGCCAATCGCCTGAATGACCTCTTGTGCGCGGCGGAGGCGGTCAATATCGCTACTGGTATAACGCGAGCGGATATACCAAAGCGCGGTTTCTCCGTCCATGTGAACCGAGCCTTTGAGAACTTGATACCAGCCAAACCCTGTGCGGTAATCGGCGAAATCCTGAGTTACTTCCACATCAATCCCGCCGAGACTATCAACAATGATCATAAAATTGGAAAAATTCACCATCACATAATGATCGGGATAAACGCCAAAATTATATGCCATCGTCATCCCAAGTGTGTGGTAGTCGCCGTGCGCCATCGCGGTATTGATGCGTTGCATCGTCCAACCGGGGATGTAGACATAAAGATCGCGCGGGAAGGAGGTCAAGTTCACTGTCCCCGCGTTTTTGTCAATCGTTAAGAGAATAATCGTGTCGGTGCGGAAATCGGTGGAGTCGGGGCGAATATCAGACCCAAGCAAAAGGATATTAATCTGTTCGGCGGGCTGAGAAAGCATCCCGACCGGGAAGGGGATGGTGGTTGAGATTGGATAAAAATCAGGCTCCGGATAATCATCCCAAGTATTGCCGTTAAAATTAGGCGTTGCGATGGCATAATCGGGGTTGCTTTTTGTTGAGGAGAGTGCGGTATTGATTGCCCACGGGGTTAATGTAATGGTTGCAGATGTATTTTCGGGGAAATTAACAGAAGGGAAAGGAAAAGGCGCACTTTCCGTATCAAGTGGGCTTTGATTAGGGAGAAAAGGAGTTGGGGTAGCCGTTCCTTGCGCGTTTGGCGTTATCAATAGATACGGAAGAGACGGAACTGAGGCAGGGGGAGAACTTTCTTGACAACTTGTTAGGAAAATAAAACCAAGTGCAAGGAAGAAGAAACGAAAACGAAGCACCATGCTTAGGGAACGGGCGTATCTGTTTCTGTAGGAGGAGGTGTGTCGGTTGGGACTTCTTCTGTAGCTGAGGGCGCAGGTGTAGAGGTTGGCGAGGAAGTCGGTGTGGGGGTCGGTGTGAAAGTCGGCGTAGGGCTATCTGTTCCGGTTGGGGCAATGCCCGTCTCTGTAGCGGTTGAAGTGGGAAGCGGCGTAGATGAGGTTGAGCTAGGCGAGGGTGTCATCGTTAGGGTGGGCGTATTGGTAAAAATAGGCGTACTCGTTGCCACGTTTGGTACATAGAGTTTTTGCCCTACTTTAATTTGCGTTGAAGAACCCATACAGTTTGCAAGTTGTAACTCGGCAACAGTTACTCGATACTTCAAACCAATCTGATATAAATTATCGCCCGCTTGCACGGTGTAGAAAACCCAACCAATGGGAGCACCGCAGGGGATGAAAGTCGCGGTGGGGGTAGGGGGAACGTAAATGCGCGTATTTGGGATTAGCCCCCCTCCGATAAGGCAATTGCCTTCTTTCAAGACGTTCGGCGTAACCCCATGCCGCGCCGCTACATTCTCTAGCGTGTCACCGATTTGAACGATATACGCTACCCATCCGTTGGGGGGCGGGCAAGATGTTGGCGGGGGGAATGTTGCAGTAGCAGATAGAGACGCAATACTGGTGACAGAGGGAAGCAAGCCGGGGGTGGAGGACGCTCCCGCTTCACGCGTGGGGACGCGGGTCTCCGTTAAAGTAGCAGGAGGTTGGTTAATCCTGTTTTCTGCCAACGCTGAGGAAAGTCCCCCTAAAATAAGCACAAGAGAAACTGCCGCAAAAAGAAGGCTGGAACCGAGTTGCCGTAAATTTTGCATTATTTCCCCTAAGAATCAAGTGTAGCGATAGGCAATAGGACGCTAAATGTTGCGCCCACATTTTCTTCTGAGCTAACCCAAATGCGACCATCGTGGGCTTCTGTGAGCGTTTTAGCGATGGATAGCCCAACGCCGGTATCGCCAACGCCCTGAATGAGTACATTTTCGGCGCGATATAGGCGTGAGAAGACACGTGGTAAATCTTCCGCGGGGATACCGCCGCCCGTATCCGAAACTTGGATGAGGATGAAATCTTGCCCTTCTTCCTCATGGTTCTGGACGCGCAAGGTAATCGTGCCATCTACCGGGGTAGCCGCCCCCGCGTTCTGGAGCAGATGAATCAAAATTTGCTGAATGGCATCTTTATCGGCGTGGATGGGCGGGAGCGTTTTCGGCAAATCGAGATGGATAGAGGTGTTTTTTTCCCGTGCTTGGCTACTGGTATATGCCATTGCGTTGTCAATGATTATGTTCAAATCAACGGGTTCGGCTTTGAGTTCGGAGAGACCGAGTTCGAGCGTGGTGACTTGGATAATATCGTCAATCAGATTGCCGATTCTTTCAATGGATGCTTTGATGCGCTCAACAAATTTACGTTGTAACGCGCCCAAAATGCCAACAGATTCTCCGAGTAGAAGGTCGGTATATCCCACAATAGAGGACATCGGCTGACGCAGTTCTTGAGAAATAGAAGCGATAACCGCCGCCTGTTCGCTGGGATCTTCTTTGGGCCGTGCGCTTTCCAATTCTAGGATTTGCAAATTCGATTTTGCTTGCTGGTTTTGCAGGCGGGCAACTTCCTGGAGGGTCTCTCTCAATTCTTGCTCAAGCTGGTCTACACCTGCACTCTTTATTGCGCTAATCTTTTCTTCGGTTTCTGTAAAGACACGCTTGTTCAATGCTTCATTTTCTTGTTGAAGTCTTGCAATCTCACGTTGTGCCTCTTCTTGCAGAGCAAGCAGAGCTTCTATATTTTCGCGCTGATCTTCATCGTCGCCGGAGGTTCTTTCTATTTTCTCTAACTCCAGAGCAAGGGCGTTCTTCTCGTTTCGCAGCGATTCTATTTGTAGACGATATTCTTCGGTAACCTCTTCACTTCTTTCTTTGCCGCGTTTGATTTCGTCTAATTTCTGACCGCGTTGAATAATTGAAACCAACGAGGATGAGATATTTGCCAAAAAGGCTTGGTCATCGGCGTTCCACAAGCGATTGGAATAGGGCGAGAGAAGCAGGACGCCACCGATAGGTTCTTTCCCGTCTTTCATGATGGGCGTGCTGAGCAAATGTCCCGGGTTGGCGAGATTGAGTAAATCGCCTAACCCCTGCAAATCCGGAGATGTGCTACTTTGGGGTAGGCGCAAAGGCTTGCCGCGTTGGAGAGCATTCGCCAACATCGGGATTGTCTCTTTGCTCAGACTGGAGCCTTCGAGATTTTCCTCTCGAATTAAATCGTAGCCACTGGCGATAACCATTTGCCGACCATCTTCGCTTAGATAAATCAGGAAACTCAAATCGGCGAGCATGGTTTGGGCAATTGCACGCGTAATTGCGTGATTGATTTTATTAGTGTCTACTTCTGCCGCTAGCGCAAGCAGCGCGTGGAATGTTTTCGGGTCAGTGCTATACCGCCGTCTCTCGCGAGAAACCCCATCATCTTGTTGGACGATGGTGGGGGCGTTACGACTAGCTAAAGGTGTGTTGGGTCCGGGGAAACGTTGAGGGAGTGTCAGCAGAATTGGGTAAGCTGCTAAATAAAAGATACGCTCGATTCCGGGGAAATTCCCCGCGCCAAAACCTAAAAAGAGATGTAGGCTATGCCCGATAAGAGCCAAGACCATAAAACTGAAACCGTGATTCCAGCCGTTGGGGCGGCGAATGGATAAACTTAAACCAACGCTGACAATCAACACTAAAGATAAAACCTGCCAAACGCTGTCTTGGAGAATGAGATTATAAGCTTGTGCGGCGACTTGTGGAATCCACGCGACGTAGCTTAAAGCCAAACCAGTGAAAACCAGCAAACTTAAGAGCGCATTTCCAGCATCGGCGGGGCGGTTGGGTTCGGGAAAAAGCCACATCCAACCAATCCAAATTAAACTGAATAAGGTCACCGCCCGATCAAGCGGGGGGAGAACCATCACAGGTTCAATCACAGCTTGCCAAGCTAACGCGCTAATAATAAATAAGATTACCTGCGCCAAGAGCAAAACAGCTAATCCGACAATTGTTCTTCGCAACTGTGGAAAACGACTAGAACGCCAATGGCTAAAGGCAACCTGTAAGGCACCTGCAAGTGAAAACACCAAAGCTAAATGGTAAACCAAATTGCCGGGAGATTCAGTTAATAGAGTAGTGAGTTGTATAAGTAGTTCGTTCATAGGCCTAAAAAAGATTATACTTCCTTTTCGAGAAAAACTAAAATGAAGGTACGAAATTGCAATATAATGGTTATAAAAAAACAGGCTCTTTGGTATCTTGAGGTATTTTCACAAAAAATCGGTGAAATCCGTGAAATCTGTGGCTAAATTTATGACATCGAAATTACTCTACCTCGAAATCCTAAGGAGCCAAAAAACAAAGGTGAAAGAGAGTGCAAAAGTTTAAGAATTTTTTTATTATCCTGCTCCTCTTTACGCTCATCTTCTCGCCGCGCATCTTATTTGGGCTTCATAGTGAAAAACTTGCGCGGCAAGCAGTGAGTGTAGGTGATTTTGCACATGCCGCCGAAAATTTTAAACTCGCTGCAGAGCGTCTTTTTTGGCGAGGCGATTTATGGGATGAGACCGGCAAAGCAAAACTAATTTCAGGACAAAGGACAGAAGCCATTCTCGCTTATGAAAAAGCAAAAGGGAAAAATGCGCTTTCAGCTTTTGGTTGGGATATTTTAGGGCAAGAAAGTTGGAATCAAGGCAAAGTTGAAGAAGCAATCACTCTTTGGAAAACTGGACTAAATAGTTACCCCGCTTATTTTGAATTTTACACACGTTTGGCAATGGCATATCGAGAAAAGGGCGATCACCTCTCCGAAAAAAAGGCTCTTGAAAATCGGCTTGCTTACGAAAATGAAGAGAAGGCTTCGGCTTATTTCCATTATCGACTGGGATTGTTGCTTATCCTCGATTCTTCTGAAGAAGCATTGGATGAACTGAGCCTCGCGGCGCGCGTGGATAAGGCGTATGCTCCCGTTGTAGAGACATTACGGACATCCCTCAACTTGGCACTGCTAGAGAGCAATCCCGCCGAGAAGCTGATTCTGCTAGGGCGCGGGCTCGCGTTGGTCGAAGAATGGGAACTCGCCGCGGAGATGTTCACCAACGCCACACAAACCTACCCTGAGAGCGCATCCGCTTGGGCTTGGTTGGGAGAGGCAAAACAGCATCTTAACGAAGACCCTCTACAAGACTTAGATAAAGCACTGAATCTAAATCCTAAATCCATTTTGGTGCATTCTTTGCGCGGTCTCTATTGGCAGCGGCTGGGAAACGTGGCGGAGGCTCTGCGCGAATTTGAAGTTACCGCGGAAATAGAGCCTGAAAACCCAACTTGGCAATCTGCGCTAGGAGAAATTTATGCGCGCTCTGGCGATTTACCCCTTGCGCTTGCCTCTTATCAGCGGGCGACCGAACTCGCGCCAGATAACCCGACTTATTGGCAATTATTGGCTCTTTTTTCGGCGCAATATACAACACAATTGGAAGAGGTTGGGCTACCTGCCGCAAAAAAAGCGGTTGCTCTGCACCCAACCGATGCGGCTTTGGTGGATACGCTTGGGTGGGTTTATTTTGGCTTGGGACGTGATGAGGATGCCGCCGAAAATTTTTTATATGCGCTTGCGCTTGATCCTAATTTGGGCGCGGCGCATCTTCATTTAGGGATGTTTTATCTGAAAGAGAATCATCGTGATTTAGCACAGGAATCTCTTTTGATGGCGCGTGATCTTTCGGTTGGCTCTTCGATTGGCGAGCAAGCAGAACGTCTTTTGGATGAGTTTTTTCAGGAATAAAGTGGTGAAATAATGAAAGAAAAAATATTAGTAATTGTTTTTTTGCTTGCTTTACTTTTGACGGCATGTCAATCGACACCGGAGCCTCTTTCTGGTGATATTCTCTTTGAAGATGATTTTTCAACGCGCGATAATCAGTGGACAAGCCTTGTCAACGATGGCGGCGTGATGGGATATGATGCAGAGGGTTTTCGCTTTTTCATCCGAGATGCGGGGGTGAATTATTGGGCAACGCCGGGGTTACGCTTTGGCGATGTACGCGTTGAGGTAAACGCTTTGCAATATGCGGGTCCTGCGGAAAATCGAATCGGTTTGATTTGTCGTCATCAGAATGACCAGAATTTTTATTTCTTCGTCATCAGCACGGATGGCTACTATGCCATTGGGAAGGTTAAGGAGGGAGAGCAAAGTCTTTTGGGGCAAGAAGCGATGCGCTCTTCAAATGCTATCAAAAAAGGCGTGGCAATTAATCATTTACGCGCAGAGTGTCGAGGAAGTTCTTTGCGTTTTTACGCAAACGATCTTTTGCTTGCTTTTGTCGAAGATGTCGATTTTGCGGAGGGGGATGTTGGTCTATTAGCTGGAACCTTTGATGAAGGCGGTTTAGATTTACTTTTTGATGATTTTGTAGTGAGACAGCCTTAAGAGAAAAAACGCTGAGTGTTTTCAAGACACTCAGCGTTTTTTCTTTTAATTTACCAATTAAGGTTTGCTGACAA
>JAOZOM010000288.1 GCA_029933275.1 Anaerolineales bacterium
AAATCAAGGTCGTTTCCTGAGACAATTTGCTGCACAAAATCACGCGATGTTGCGCTGCGGTCATAATCCAAAACGGCGATGGGGATGTGCTGCAACTCGACCGTGAGCGCATACGCCATCAGCAAAAGCATTGCCAGCGGCGTAAAAACGACCAAAATGAACGTGCTTCGGTCACGGATAATATGGTTGAATTCTTTGCGAGTGATTGCGAGGATGTGACGGAGGGACATGGTTTTCCTTATAGTAGAGCAGTAGACCAGTAGACCAGTAGATTAGTAAATCAGTAGACCAGTAGATTAGCAAATCGGTAAATCAGGAAATTGGCGCTTGTACTGATTCCCTAATCCCTTATTTACTGTTCCCTGATACACTGATGCCCGATTCCTGTTTTTGGATGAGTGAGATAAAGGCTTCTTCCATGCGGATAGGAGCGACGCGCGCGCCCCGAAACTTGATTCCGTTTTTCGTCAACGCCTTGGTGATTTGCTTCAACCGTTTATTTCCATCGTCAACAAGGAGGTGCAATGCCTCGCCATAGGTTTGCGCTTCAAGCACGCCGGGCAACTCTTCGACGACAATCTTTGCTTTTTGCCATTCATCCGTCAGAAACTCGACCATTTCTCCCGGCAATTCATCTTTAATCTTGTGCGGCGTATCGCAGATAATCAATTTTCCCGCGTAAATTAACCCAACGCGTGAGCAGCGGTCTGCCTCGTCCATATAAGGCGTGCTGACGATGATCGTTGTCCCGTTTAGATGCAGATTTGTAAGAATATCCCAAAACTCACGGCGGGAGACAGGGTCTACGCCGGTGGTGGGTTCGTCGAGGAGAAGAATCTCCGGCTCGTGGATCAGTGTACAGGCAAGAGCGAGCTTCTTCTGCATCCCGCCAGAGAGATGGTCTGCGCGGCGGTCTTTGAACTCGGTCAATCGCGCAAATTGGAGCAGGGTCTCGGTGCGCTCTGCCATCTTCTCGGTAGGGACATCGTAAATTTCGGCGAAAAAACGAAGATTTTCAAGAACGGTCAATTCGGCGTAAAGGCTAAATTGTTGCGCCATATAGCCGATATGTTTTTTGATCGATTCGGATTGCTTCTGCAAATCGTAGCCAGCGACAGTTGCCTCGCCTTCGCTCAGGGACAGCAACCCTGCCAACAAACGGAGGGTGGTTGTTTTCCCCGCGCCGTCAGGTCCGACCAAGCCGAATAGCTCGCCGCTGTTAATCGTCAAATCCAATGTGTCTACAGCGCGCGTCTTCTTGAAGTCTTTCGTTAATCCCGTTGTTTGGATAATCGAATCTGTCATTTCATCCTAATTCCTGATGCACTGATCCCTGACGCCTAATTTACTGATTCCGTTTGGCATACCGAATTAGCCACAAAACGCCCAACGCAACCAGCGGCGGCTCCATCGCCACGCCAACCCATTTGAGCGTGTCTGAAAATCCCATCATGGGGATGACGAAGAAATCGAGCAAACCCGTAATCACGGCGGCAATCACGGCAACAAGATAATCACCTTTTCGGTCATCTTTCCAGATCAGACCGGCGATATAGCCGATAATCAAACCAACAACGATCATGGCTAGAACAATATATAGGATTTCCATTTTTTTCTCCTTTTGTCTAAAATTATGCTTTTAATCCGTCCATGAGAAGTTTCATCCCGGAAGAAAGGTGCTTCTCAAGATCAATCATCTCTGAGTCGTAAACCCATAAGAGGATCGTACCTTCAAAGATGGCGCCGATAGTGATTGCAACATCTTCTGCATTACCAGCCTTGAACTCCCCTTCATCAATGCCTTGCTGAATGACGGGAGTAATCAAGTCAAGATAAAAGCGCATATACTTTTTGAAAGCTTTTTGGACAACGCTTTGCCGAAAAAGTCGCCCTAAAAATTCATACATAATTGGTATTAAGCGTGTCCACGTTTGCATTTCTGTAATCATCGTCTCGGAAAAAGTGATAAGTTTCTCTGAAGCAGGGCGAGGGTCGTCGGTTAAAGATTGCAAGTCTGCAAATTCACGCTCAAAAAGCTTATCAAGAAGATGTTTAATAATCGCGTCTTTGCTTTTGAAGTATAGATAGAGCGTCCCCTTGCTAAGATTCGCTTCTGTAGCGATGTCGTCCATGCGAGCTTTGTCAAAGCCTTGTTCGGCAAAAACCTTTGTCGCGGCTTCGGTGATTTGCTCTTTGCGTTCTTCACTCACATCGGGTTTTGGGGACATAGAAATCCTTATAACTGACCAGTCAGTCAGTTGTTTCTATAATATAATAATAAATAACAAAAGTCAAGTAGCAATTTTTAGGTTTTTCAAATTTCATGTCAATTTGTGTGACTGTGTGGATTTTTTTCCAAAACGTTCTGCAGGTTGCCATAAATCAAATGGGTGTGTTTCATTTACTTAGCAATTGCGTCTATCCTACCAAAGGGAG
>JAOZOM010000064.1:0-7336 GCA_029933275.1 Anaerolineales bacterium
AGGGCGGTCATATATTCGGTGGGGTAATTTGCTTTTAGAAAAGCGGTTTGCACAGAAATTGTGCCGTAAGCTGCCGCGTGGCTCTTATTGAACCCGTAACGCGCAAATTCTTCCCAATCATCAAAAATTGCGGTACCGGTTTCTCGCTCGATTCCATTTTCAACGCAACCGTCAATAAATTTTTGACGATGGCGCACAATTTCTTTTTGCTTCTTTTTCGAGATAGCTTTTCGTAAATTATCCGATTCGGGTCCCGTGTAGCCGCCCAACTCAACCGCCGTACGCATGATTTGCTCTTGATAAATCGGAATCCCGTAAGTGGACTTGAAGATTGGCTCCATACTCGGATGCCGATAAGTGACCTCTTCGCGCCCATTCATCCGCTCAATATAAGAGGGGATAAATTGCATCGGACCGGGGCGATAAAGCGCAACCATAGCAATCACATGGTCGAGCGTTTTGGGCTGCATCTTCACCATCCACCCCGTCATCCCGCCGCCTTCAAGTTGAAAAACCCCAGCCGTATTGCCAGAACCAATTAATGCGAAGGCTTTTTCGTCATCGAGGGGAATATTTTCAAGATGATATTTTTTGCCGTAGCGTTTTTCGATTTGTGCGACCGCGCGTGCAATCACTGTCAGCGTGGAAAGACCTAAAAAGTCGACTTTTAACATCCCCATCGCATCCAGAACCCCCATCTCGAATTGGGTCACGGTTTTGATGGGCGTATCTTCAGAATTGGATGTTGGGCGGTGGAGTGGCAGATATTCCACAATCGGCTTATCGGCGATGACCACGCCCGCCGCGTGAGTCCCTGCATTGCGGACAACGCCCTCCATCCCGATGGCGGTATTAATCAGTTTTTTGATATGGGGCGCAGAATTGTAGATTTTCTTGAAATCTGGCACATCATCGAGGGTGCCTTGGATAGTCACTTTTTTGCCAGAAACTGCTGGGATGAGCTTTGCGATTTTGTTCACTTCGCTGAGCGGAATATCCATGACGCGCCCCACGTCACGGATGGCAGCTTTTGCGCCCATCGTGCCGAAGGTGATGATTTGCGCGACTTTATCATCGCCGTATTTCTCAGCGCAATATGCCATAATCTCATGGCGACGGTCGTCGCGGAAATCGAGGTCAATATCAGGCATCGAGATACGACCGGGGTTGAGGAAACGTTCAAAGATGAGATCATGCTGAATAGGGTCAATCAAGGTAATCTCAAGAGAGTACGCCACAATTGATCCAGCCGCCGAGCCGCGCGTTGTGTAGAGAATGCTTCTTCTTGTCGCCTCGCGCACCAAATCCCAAACGATGATGAAATAAGCATCAAAACCCATCGTGTGGATAATCCCTAGCTCGTAATTTAGGCGGTCTCGGATGACTTTATCGTCAGCGTGTTTTCCGTAGCGATATTCCAGTCCTTTTTCGCAAAGATGACGCAAATAACTCTCTTCGGTATGTCCTTCAGGCACGTCAAAATGCGGCAAATGGTACTCGGTAAAATCGAGATTGACGTTACACCTATCAGCGATTTCGAGGGTATTGCTCAACGATTCGGGGACTTCTTTGAAGAGTTCGTGCATCTCGACTGGAGAACGCAAATAATAGGTCGGATCGTCCATTCGCATCCGATCTTTATCTTTAAGTAACGATCCGGTTTGGATGGCGAGAAGAATATCTTGGAGTTTAGAATCGTCCGGTTTTATATAGTGGACATCGTTAGTCGCCACAAACTTGGACGAATATCTTGCTCCCATTTCGACCAGCTTTCGGTTGATCTCAGTCAGTTCAACAATATTATGCTGCTGCAACTCAACGTAGAAATTCTCCGGACCGAAAACATCGTAATACCAATCCATGCGGCGCACGGCTTCTTGCGGGTCTTCGCGCAATAAAGCGCGCGGAATTTCAGCTGACATACATCCCGTAGTGCAAATCAGCCCTTCGGCGTGTTCTGCCAAAAACTCGTGGTCGATGCGTGGACGGTAATAAAACCCTTCCATCTGTGCAGCGGAGGTAATTTTGAGCAAGTTTCTATATCCCACATCGTTTTTTGCCAACAGAAGCAAATGCGATGACTTTTTATCAAGTTTAGAATCGCGATCGGTCATGCCGCGTGCCGCCATATAGGCTTCTACGCCAATAATGGGTTTAATATCAATCTTTTTGGCGGCATCGTAAAACTCTTTCACCCCAAACATAGTACCGTGATCGGTAATCGCGACAGCAGGCATCCCCATCGCTTTAGCGGTCGCGACGAGTTTCGATATATTGCTCAAGCCATCAAGCAAGGAGTATTCAGTATGAACGTGGAGGTGGGCAAAGGACATGGTGTAGTTGGGTAGTTAGTGGTTGGCTAAAAATGACTTCCTGAAAAGCACACCACAAAGACACAAAATTTTTCTCCGTGCTCTTTGTGACTCTGTGATAAAAAATCAGGAACCTATTTATGGATGCTCGCTCAGGTAATTGGGCAGTCGGATGGTCGGCAACAAAAGGGTTAAAAAACCATCCAACCAAAAGACTAAAGGGCAAAAAAGATTATAGCACGCAGGGCTTTTTTAGAACCTATGTTTTGCTTAAAAATCATGATGTTTTAAGGTTATGGCTTTCTTCTCAAAAGAAGATCTGAATAGAAAAAGAAACCGCCAAATAAATGGAGGTTTCTTTTGAAGGCAGATTTATGTCGCATCATACAGCAAAAACGAAAGAGCTACTCATCAACTTCCTTCTCTACATAAAGCGGACTATCTTGCAGGATAAATAAAATATCGTTCCAAAATCGGTCGAGATCATCAAAGGTATACACGCGATCTAATTCCGAGCGTGCTTTCTCTAAGTCACCGATGAAAACGTAATCGAGAACCAGCGGGAGGACGCTGCATTTGCTGGTCTCATCCCATTCACCGCTTTCGCTCACTCCTGCCTTCGCGACTCTTTCCGCACCGATTAGATCCTCTGCGATATCGTCAATATACTCATCTGGAAAAGCAGGGCTGGCAGGAAGATAACTTCCTTTTTCTGCGTCATAAGCCATAATGACTTTCACAAAAGGCGAGCTAACGTAGGGACAATATTCATAAGCAAAAATATCATCGTGGGTAATAAATTCATAAACACGATCCCCGTTTAAATCTTGAAACTGTCCCCCCGCATTTGATTCTGGTTTCTTTAAAATCAAAGTTGGGGTTTCGCCTAGGCTATAAACTTGCGTCCCAATGCAACAATGTGCGCCGCCGCTATAGGTTTCGATAATCACTTCAGGATAGCCATCTCCGTTAATATCCGCACCGGTTAAAGGCGCAATAGCGGAAGCGGTTTCGATTTTGATGCTCTTTACGCCCGTTTTTTCGATGAGAACAATATCTTCAAAATCCGTTCCAATATCAACATTATGCCAATAGCGGATTCCATACGCGCCAATTAGCACTTCATTCTCAAGGCGGTAGCTCCCGCCGGGAGAGATCGCGGGCGGCGGGATGGGTTTCTCCTCTTCCATCAAATCGGCGGGGTCAATTTCGGGCGTTGCCGAAGATGTGGGCGTGGGGGTATACGCGGCAACTAGGGTCGCGATCATCGCTTCGGATTCTACTTCGGTGGCGAGCAGGTTTGGGGTCGCGGTAAAGTTTGTTACCCGCGCGATCTCTGTTTGCGTGGCAAATTGTACTTCTGCAGTCCCTGTCTCCATAAGGGGAGCAAGCCGAGGGGGCGCGGGCGAAACGGGCGCGAAAAGTCCACAAGAAAGAGAAAAGACTATTAATAAGGGCAATGTAAATTTAACGGATCGAGTCATCATCGTCTCCTATCATTTAAACTCATTTCCCCATCCACCATTTGAATTTTTTCAGAACAGAGCCGCCCACAAATTCCCGCACGATGGAGTTTTCGGGGACAAGGTCGGCATTGAGAGGCAGGAACCATTCCAGAAATGCGAGCAGACGTTTTGCCTCAATATATTCGGGCGTACCATGCGGAACTTGGCGCAAAAGCGGCTCAGCGAAGGGTTTCAGGGCGGCAAGTTCATAAACCAGCGCAGAGTTGAACATCAGATCAGCGTTTTCTTGGAAAGGGAAAATATGTCGTTTCTCACCCCGCCGCACCGATTCCCAATGAGAGATGGTATTTTTGGCGGTATAGCCACGCTCACGCGCATCCCGCACAATACGGCGGATTAAGCGCGTATCGGTCGTTGAAACGCGGTTATGGCGATCAAGGTTAAGTTGTGTTAACGCCGAAACATAAATCCGAAAGGCTTTTTTGCTCAAAAATTCGGGGATAAGACGCGGGTTCATCCCGTGAATCCCTTCGAGGATAATCAACTGCCCTTCTCGAAGTTGAATTTCTTCGCCCAGCTCGCTAACCCCTGTTTTGAAGTTATAACGCGGCATCTGCACACGCTCGCCATTAACCATTTTTTGAAGATGCTCGGCAAGCAAAGGCAAATTTAGCGCTTCTAAAATCTCAAAATCTAACTCCCCGTTTTCATCACGCGGGTTTTTATCGCGATCTACAAAATAATTATCCAACTCAAGCGGGAAAGGCGAAATGCCCCGCGCCAATAATTGCACCGTTAAACGGCGAGAAAAAGTTGTTTTTCCCGAAGAAGAAGGTCCTGCAATCAAAATTAGGCGCAAGTTAGCGTGGCGAGAGGCAATTTCTTGTGCAATATCGGCAATGTGCATTTCGTGCAAAGCTTCCGAAACCAGCACTATTTCCTGCTCCCGCCCTGCCGCGATCGCGTTATTCAATGCGCCCACATTATCAATGCCCAACTTCCTCAGCCAATCGCCATATTGCCGAAACGCGTTAATCAACTGCGGATAATCGCCCATCGGCAGCAACTCGGTCGGTTTGTGGCGGCGCGGAAAACGCAAAACAAAACCGCCCTCGCTCGCCTTCAAATCAAACCAGCGCAAATATCCCGCCGAAGGCACCATATACCCGTGATGATAATCCATGTGGTCGCCGAGACGATAAATTGTCAGATAATCTTTTTTTCGATGCGCCAAAAGTGCGAGTTTATCCTGATGACCGAGTTTCTTAAAATGTCGGATCGCCTCCTCCAACGGGACTTCCTCGCGGATGAACGCCGCATCACGCGTGACCTCAGCCTGCATCCGATTTTTGAGCATTTCGAGCTCCTCAACAGATAACGCCTCCCGCCCCTTCACCTGACAATAATATCCCCCCGAACCGACTGAGTGGTCAATGGTCAGCTTTCCCTTGGGGAAAAGTTGCAAAAAAGCGAACTCCAGCAAAAAGGTGAGCGAACGTCTATAAATCCGCGCCCCATCTGCGGAGGAGGTCGTAACTGGTTTTATCGTGGATTCAATCTCAATTGGATAGCGCAACTCGCGCAAATCCCCGTTAACAATTGCCGCAACAATCGGTTTATCGGCATCTTCATCAACTGCCGTCAAAAACTCTTCTACATTTGCCCCACGCGGACCCTCTAAAGTGCGCCCATCGGCGAGATGAACTTCGACCATTTTGCCTAGCTCGATGATTTCAATTTTATTTTTCATGTTTTTCTGTTCCGTTATCGTGTTGCGTGAAAAAGCCTTGTCGTAACGACTTCAGTTGCATTCTCCCCATAAAAAAACAAATACTACACCTGCCCCAGCAATTTCTCTGGGTTTTTAGCGTAACTCTCAACCAAGATTTCTTTCCGCGTCATCGCGAGGAGGGTCTCGGTAAGCAGCAAATTGATTGGAGTCGGAATCCCCGCTCTTAAGCCCGCACGTACTACCGCACCATTGAGATAATCCACTTCGCTTTTGCCGCGCCCGGAATGAAGGTCAATGTGGAAAGAGGGCATCTTACCACCTCGCCCGCCGCCCAGTTTTTTCGCGGCAAGCGGACGTAGCCAAAGCGGTGCTTTGGCAAGCCATGCTAAAGATTTTATTGAAATTCCCGGCAAATTAACGATGTTGATTTTTTGCGCCTCCATCACTTCGAGGGCTTCACGGAGCATTTTCATCTCGAAGGCGTAGAGGTCATTGCGGGAAAATATCTCAGCTGGAGACATGTCGAGAATAGCAGAGGTAGCGTTGCCGACCAGATTAGAGAGTAGTTTCGACCATTTTATATCTACAGCACGCTCATAAAGTTTGGCGTTGAGCAGAGCATCGTTCATTACGTTGACCAACCGCTCGGCGAGAGGATGCTCATCCGCGATGCCGATGCCGCGTAATTTTTCAAGAACAATATCACCCGCATCCCGCCGCCCAATAGCGGAGGTAACCGTTCCGGCGATTACTTTTTCGGGTCCAAGAATTTCGGCGATGGTGGGTTCATTATCCACGCCGTTCTGGAGGCAAAGGACAGGAGGCATTTTCTCGGCAAGGGGCGCAATCCCTTCGAGGGCAGAGGCGGTATCGTAAGATTTTAGGGCAAAGAGAGCTACATCAAAGGGACCATAGTTGAGGGCTTTGGCGAGGGAATCGGCAAAAACTAAATCGGACGCGGGAATCAAATCCGCTGCTGAGGTGTCGCGCCGCGAATCTAGGCTGAGATCAAGCCGAAGTCCACGCGCGCTTAACGCTTTGGCAATGTCCGGGCGTTCGACAAAGACGACTTCATGTCCCGCCAGCGCAAGACTCCCGCCGATGTAAGTTCCAATCGCCCCTGCCCCAAAAGATAGGATTTTTAAGGGGTTATTCATCATCTTCTTCTCTCCAGTGATTCCTATCGTTGATGGCTTGAATATACCAACGGTGAAAATAGGGTAGGTAGGTGACATTAGCAAACGCGGTATTCCCAAAACGGAATTGTGCGCCTTGATAGCTGGCTTGGGGAACGATACCCACGATGGCTTTGAGGGTATTGTTGAGAATTGCGCCATGCGAAACGATGAGGTAACGCCCCGGCTCACGGCTTAAAATGCTGTGCAGGGCTTGGCTGGCGCGGAGGTAAAGCTCGGCATCGCCTTCGCCACTAACGCCGAAAGATTGATAGGGATTTTGGAAACGCGGTTGCGGCAAGATTCTGCGTCCTTCTTCATGCTTAAGACCGGTTAATTCGCCATTATGACGCTCCATCCAAATCGGATCGAATTCGTCAATAGGCAGACCAAGTACTTCGGTAATGATTTCGGCGGTTTGGCGAGCGCGGCTAAGGGGCGAGACAATGACGTGGTCAAATTCGCGTTTTTCATCAACCCAACGCGCCGCGAGAGCGCGGGCTTGCTTTTTACCGCGCTCGGTGAGGGGAAAATCGCCTTGTCCTTGAAAGTAGCCATCGGCATTTCCGACCGATTCGCCATGACGGAGAAAAATAATTTTGTAGCGGTTATCTTTTTTGCTCATAGGGGAGTATTTTATCAGATTTCAAA
>JAOZOM010000064.1:7436-9462 GCA_029933275.1 Anaerolineales bacterium
TCTAGCGCGCCTTCTTCAACGAGACGTTGCCAGAGAGCGCAGAGCATCGGTTGCAAGAGGGGATTTTTATCGAGCATGGTTTCGCTCAAATTTCCGGCATCTCCAACGCGACCCAAACGGGCGTAGGCTTCGATAAAGGGGAGATATTCCGCCGCATCTGCCGGAGTGTAGGGGATGGCAAAGGCTTTGTCTCCAAGCTCGGCGACTTTCTCCCAATTCCCGTATTGGCGGGCTAAATCGGCTTTTTCAAAATAATAGCACCAAGTTCTCTCCGGCTCGGTGCCGAATAACCAAATCGGTGGGTTGAAATCAGTATTATTTTTGCTAATCAACTCGCGCGGGTTTGAGAGAGATAAAGCCGGGGCAAGAACACGCGGCAAAGTTAATGTCCCCGTTTGTAAATTGTCTACATCCCGCGGGGCAATGGAAACGTCTTGATCGTAAACGGGATCTAAAATCCGCAAACAGGAGGGGGGAGAAAAATGCAGAAGCAAAACTTGGTCGGTGTTCCCCGTGAAAGTCGCTGAAAGATGATCTTTGAAAATCGGCTCGCCTGCTTTCAGCGCGGGCAAATCCCCGCCGAGACGCGCGGAAAGGTAAAAATACTCGTAATCGAGTTCGGTTTTGCTTTGTGCGGGGTCATACGCCCAGTTGAGAAGAAAAGCGAAAGCCTCATCGTCATTATGCGGAAAAAAACCCGCGTCCTCTGCCAAAATTAACGTCCCCTTTTCTATATCGGGCGCACGCCAAAAAAGTTGTTGAGCAAAAAGTCGCTGTAACCGCCATTCTCGGCGATAAATATCGCTATTATAGATTTGCGTGGTAATCGCCAAAGAAATCAGCAACGCGGCAAGCGTAAATCGTTGCATCTCATTTTTGATGAGAGAGAGAAGCCATGCCAAAAGCATACTCACGCCCAAAATAAAGGGGAAAGTGAATCTATCTTCGGGAAAACTGAGTTTGACAGGGAAAGCAGCCGCGTAAAATGGGATGCCTGCGGCGAGAATCAGAGCGAGGGAGAGGAGGAGAAGATCCCAATCATATTTCTGTGTGGACGCTTCCGCTTCGCGCGTGTTAAGCGACTTGAGATAACTTGCGAAGAACAGAGTCCCGAAGAGAAGGATTGTCCCCATAACGAGGGCAAGCCGCGGGCTGAGTCCGCTTTCGGGAGAGAAGGGTTGGGCAAAAACCCTCGTCCACGCCCCGATGCTGACGAGGGGAATCGTCTGCCAGAGCTGAGTCCAAATCCCAGAGAGAGAAATGGCATCCCCCACCGCGTAAATCGCGCTTTGATAGAAAAATATCCGCCAGAGGAGGTAAATCAGGGTGAAAACAAAATAGGGGAGGTAAAAGAGGGCGGTTTTTTGGAAGCGTTTCGGACGATCTTTGAGAGCCATCCATAAAAAAAAGGGGCGGGCAAGTTCCAGCCCGAAGAGATATTCCAACCCAAAGAGGTTGAGGGCGGAGAGAAGCAACGCTATGCCGATTTTCAGCTTTCTTTTTCGGGGATCACGAGCGGCTTGAATCATTAACGAGAGAGAGAGGAAATAAAGACTGAGTAAAACCCAAAAATAAGGATAGATAACCGCCAACGGAGTTTGGCTAAAGCCGGGATAAACCAAAAAGAAGAGGACGATGAGGGTGTTTTGCGCTTTTTCTTCGTTGCGGAGGGTTTGGAGAAGATACCAAAGAGCGAGGGCTGAGAGCCAACGTGAAAAGAGGGCGAAGATTTGCCACGCGAGGGGTTTACTGCCGAGAAGAGGGGTAAGGAGAGCCTCCCAATAAGCACGAAGAGGACGATTGACGGAGATTTGGGCGAAAATGCCCTCTACGCCGAGATGGGCACGCGTCCAAGCATAAGCCCAATCATCCCAATAAAAACCTTGTTGCGCGATGAAAAGACCGTAGGCGAGGAGGGTAACGATAGCAAAGAGGAGGGGAGAGGCGAATCTTTTGATTTGCTTTTGGAGGGTTTTCATTGTTGAGATTTAGATAGCAAATTTTCGCAGTTTTTTAATAAACGGGC
>JAOZOM010000289.1 GCA_029933275.1 Anaerolineales bacterium
CCCGCGGTTGGGTGCAAAATATGTGGCGAAATATCGGACCTCGCCAAGATGTCCCCGCTCCTGATGTTGGAACAACGCCCCAAATGATGGGCTGGATGATGGATGAATACTCTAAATTGGTTGGACAGTATACGCCTAGCGTATTCACTGGAAAACCCCTCGGCGGCGGCGGATCTGAAGGTCGTACCGAAGCAACTGGATACGGTGTAATCTACACTGTCCGCGAAGCAATGAAACACCTCGGCATGGACCCAAAAACTTCGACCGCTGCGTTACAAGGTTTCGGCAACGTCAGCCAATATGCGGCTATCGGTTTTGTTGAAATTTTGGGCGGTAAAGTAGCTTGCGTCTCCTGCTGGGATCGCGACGACCGCACCTCCTACACTTACAGCCATCCCGATGGCGTTGATCCCCGTTTCTTGTTGACCATTGTAGACCAATACGGCATGATTGACAAAGCAAAAGCCGAAGCCGCTGGGTATATCCGCGAAGACGGCGATGCTTGGATTAGCAAAGACGTAGATGTCCTCATTCCTGCCGCCCTCGAAGGTCAGGTTAATGGCGAGAGTATGCAAAAAGTTAGCGACCAAGTTAAAATCATCGCCGAAGGCGCAAACGGTCCCACCACCCCAGAAGCAGATGAAATCATCAAAGAGAAAGGCATCTTCGATATTCCCGATTTCCTTTGCAACGCTGGCGGCGTGACCGTTTCTTATTTTGAAGGCGTTCAAAATGATATGAACTTTTACTGGCCGAAAGATGAAGTTTTGCAAAAACTTGATCAGAAGATGACCGTAGCTTTCAAAGCTGTTTTGGATATGGCTGAAAAAGAAGGTGTTTATATGCGCGATGCAGCCTATATGGTTGCGATTGGTAGCGTTGTCAAAGCGATGGAGTTGCGCGGTTGGGTATAATCTCCTCTCTTCGTTAGAATTAAAAATGAAGCCTTGCGAATTTTTTCGCAAGGCTTTTTTTCTCCCCATCTAACTCCCCCGACTAGCGGGTGAGAATCTGTTGCTAAGTTTTTTTGAGAAACACACCATGCTTTAGAAAATAAATTGTCTGCTCTGCAACTTTTCTATTCAACATGATGAGGGGGTGACTGACCGGTAGAACGAGAAAATCTGACATTCTCTCTAATTTTGCGTTTTCAACAGAAAGTCTGCCGTCATTTTCTCCGCCAATCATCTTCGATAAAAGCGGATTGATTGTCCGATTCCCTGCGATGATTCCAACTTCAAAGGATGCGGCTCCGAGCGATTTTGGTAGGGCATTTTCGGATGTCCCCAGCTCTTTTCCTGCGGGACTGTTGAATCTGCGGAGGAGCGCGGTTTTCCCAAAAATATCTGCGATCTCACTCCCGGCATTGGGAGGTGCCAACATTACAACGCGACCGAACTTGATTTGGGCTTGCGAGGCGGCTAATTGCCGAGTTACGATCCCGCCCAGCGAATGAGTCACGAAACGAATCGGCTCATCTTCGCTATCGCGGCATTTCTCAATTTCGGGCAAGACAAAATCCGCGGCGAGTTTCTCCACCGAGTACTTCAGTGAGGGGTACGAGAGATTACAGGGGTTGTATCCAGCCTGCGCGAGTTGCCTCGCCAAATAGACCATCGAGAGGGATTGTCTACCGAGTCCATGCAAGAGGATGACCTTTGGGGAAGGAGAAGTTATCATAAAGAGTGAATGAAAATATCCTTGGGGAGGACAAGATTGTCTTTTCCCGTATTTTGGGTCTCTGTAACGAAAAAAAAGACGACCCCGCCCCCCTCGAAGTCGCCTTTAACGTTCTAACGTTCTAACTAGTTTTTGGGAACAAAATATACATCAGTCGGCTTCAGCTTGGCGTTCCGCAAGAATTTCGGGGAAACTTCCATGCCAATCCAATCTAAAGTGACATCATCGGGGTCAATATCCATCAAGCGGGTGAGCAAGAGGGTATTTACATCGTCAAATTCGACCAACGCCAAAATATAGGGCGTTTCGGCGAGGAACTCTTCCGAGCCAAAATTGCAGACCGTAAAAGCGTGAATGCGCGCCGGACGCTCGGTGATATCAATCCAGCGCGTTTCGGCTCCGGTGAACATATCGTGTCCGCGCGGCGTGGCGTAGGTGTAGCCGGTCTTCTCGTCCTGCGATGCAAGCAGTTTTTTATTCGTCAAACCCGCGAACCACGGGCTATCTTGCGCGTAGGAATGGAGATAAGTAATCTGATAGGGCTGTTCAATTTGAATGGGGGCGAGTTTCTTCAAAAACGCCAACGATTCGGGATCCGTTTCAACGGGGAAAGGGAGACCATGAACGATATAACCGCCCAAAGTTTCTTCACGTTTTGCTGGGAGTTTAGCCATGATTCACCTCTACTCTTCTTTTTCTAAAACGGATACGGAGACATAAGTGCCGGTCCCCGCGTGGGAGTGGAT
>JAOZOM010000290.1 GCA_029933275.1 Anaerolineales bacterium
CAGAGATCACTGAGTTTTTCTCTTTTTTCTTAAAAACTCTATGGATTCCGTGTTCTCTGTGGCGATTTTTTTAAGGAGCAAGAATGATTTTAATAGATAAACCTTATCTTTCAGAGTTTCTGAAAGCGACCAGCATTAAGCATAATTTACCGATTGTGGACACCGTTGCAGCGCGTGATGTTTCGGCTCGGCTCAACACAAGTTTTGACTTGGGTGCTGACGACAATCTCATTTCCGAGCAAGAAACAATCAATAGGCTACGCGCAAAAAAAGATACACGCTTATATACCAACTCAGAAAACGCGATTGGCTGGATTACCCAAAATCTCGCCTTCACCGATTTGCCTGCAAAAATTGAAATTTTTAAAAATAAGGCAAAGTTTCGTGAGTTAATGCGTCCCATGCTCCCCGATTTCTATTTTCAAGAAGTTGCTCTTGCAGATTTGGACGCGCTAAGAATTGACGCTATACCGCTCCCCTTCATCATCAAACCAAATGTAGGATTCTTTAGTTTAGGCGTGCATAAAGTTTCTTCGGCTGAAGAATGGAAAGATGTAAAAACAAAGATAAAAGCAGAAAACGCACAAAAAGATGATTTATATCCCGCCGAAGTTTTGGATAGAACTTCTTTCATCATCGAGGAAGTGATTGAAGGGGAAGAATTTGCTTTTGATGCTTATTTTGACGAAAAAGGGGAACCTGTTCTTTTAGATATTTACGCACATTTATTCTCCTCCGCCAACGATGTCAGCGATAGGATTTACATCACATCCAAAGAAATTATCGAGAAAAACTTGAATGATTTCACGAACTGGCTACGCGAGGTTGGGAATTTGGCAAAAATGAGCAATTTTCCCGTCCACGTTGAGATTCGGCGCACAGATTCAAAGAAGATTGTGCCGATTGAAGTGAATCCGATGCGCTTTGGGGGCTGGTGCACCACCGCCGATATGACCGCATCCGCATACGGATTTAATCCTTATCTCTATTATTTTGAGAATAAACGCCCAAATTGGGAAAAGGTTTTATCCACCCGTACCGGAAAATTGTATAGCATGATTGTTCTGGATAATTCTACGGGTTACACAGGCGAGGAGATTACCGCGTTTGATTATGATGCGCTCTTGGCAACTTTCGAGAAACCACTTGAATTACGGAGAATTAATTATAGAGAATATCCCGTTTTTGGCTTTTTATTCATTGAGACGCGCGAGGAGAATTTTGGGGAGTTGGAGAGGGTTTTGAAATCGGATTTGAGGGAGTTTGTGAAGGTTTAACCACCAATCTTCACAAATCATCGCTAATTTTTAAAAACAAAAGCCGCCTTCGGCGGCTTTTTTATTTGCGAAATTTAGCGTGAATTAGCGGTTAAGAATCTCCCCAAAAACCACATCCTCACCTATTTCATTCAAACGAACTTGGTCAATCTGATTCCATCTCAGTTCCTCCGCCAACGCGTGGACGCGGAGATAGTTCCCTGTCAGCCCGCTCATCTCCCAGCCCGATTCACTCTCGTTTAAGCTTGCTTCCCATAAAACAGACATCGTTTGCCCGATAAATTTTTCTTGATAATTTGCTTTCATTTCAGCAAAAACTTCCCGCAAAGTTGCATTCCGTGCTTTGCGGATTTTCTTTTCTAGCTGATTCTTCATCCGTGCAGCAGGCGTTCCCTCGCGCGGCGAGTAGGTGAAGATATGTCCGCCCGCAAAACCGATTTCTTGAACAAATTCAAGGGTTTCGGCGAATTCTTCTTCGGTTTCTCCCGGAAAACCGGCGATAATGTCGGTTGTAATCGCCACCTCGGGCATTACAGCGCGGGCGGATTTGACTATTTTGCGAAATTCAGCCCGCGTGGTTTTGCGCCGCATCCGCCGAAGAACGGAATCACTGCCCGATTGAAGCGGAAGATGAAGATGAGGCATCAAGCGCGGGTCACGCCAGAGGTCAAAAAGATCGGGTTCCAAGTCCCAGGGTTCGAGGGAAGAGAGTCGCAGGCGCGGGACGGAGGTTTTTTCGAGGATTGCTTTAATCATCGCCCCCAAGCCCCCCTCTGTCCTTCGGACATCTCCTCCCTCAGGGGGGAGAGAAAAGCCTTCTTTTCCCCAAAAAGAGATTTCAGTTCCTTCCCCCTGAGGGGGAATGTTAGGAAGGGGGCGGGGGAGAGCTTTCCACGCGCCCAAATGCACCCCAGTCAGCACAATTTCTTTCGCTCCCCCATCCAACGCAGATTGAATATCTGCCAAAATTTGATTGATAGGGAAAGAAATGCTTTTACCGCGCGCCACAGTCGTGATGCAAAAAGTGCATTCGTTATCGCAGCCATCTTGCACTTTGATAAAAGCGCGCGTGCGGGCGCGTAATCCCGGCAAGGGGACGCGTTCGAGAGGTTCGAGGTCGAAGG
>JAOZOM010000291.1 GCA_029933275.1 Anaerolineales bacterium
TTGATCCCGATGAGATAGATTTTAGCGGTACCGAGCTGGAGCGAAAAATCAGCAACCGCGATACCCTGCGTAGTCAATGGGAAGAATTCTGGGAACGATGCTATAAAGACGAATCAGGTCAACTGCCGGGCAAGACCATCGTCTTCGCTATGACGCAGAAACATGCCCTTCGACTAGAATCTGTTTTCGAGAAGATGTATCCTGAACATATCGGGTTGACGCAGGTCATCACTCACAAATCAGACTACAAGGGACAGGCAATCGAAAAATTCAAAAAGAAAGAAATGCCGCGCATCGCCATCTCGGTAGATATGCTCGAAACGGGCGTGAATGTGCCGGAAGTCGTTAATCTAGTTTTTATGCGACCGATCCACTCGCGCATCAAATTGGAGCAAATGATCGGGCGCGGGACGCGCGTCCATGAAGCCTGCAAGATGACAAATTTACTCCCGAATGGACGTAAAGAAGGCTTTTTGATTATTGATTTTTGGGAAAACGATTTCAATAAACCGCCCGAAAAAGAGATTGCTCAAAGCCTGCCGGTTTTGGTTTCAATTTTCAACACCCGCCTGAAATTATTAGAGCATTTTCTTGATGATCAAAATACGGAGGCGTTCAAGAAAACCAGCGCAGATTTGCAGAAGATGATCGCCCTGATTCCTTTAGAAAATTTCAGCGTTCAGAAAAAATATCCCCTCGCAGAGCGCGCTTGGAGGGATTCTTTCTGGGATTATCTAACCTATACCGACCTTGAATTTCTCAAATTGCATGTGGGACCTTTGCTCCGTTTCGCGGCAGGGACGGATGTTCAATCGGCGACCTTTATCAGTAAAGTAGAACGGCTCAAGCTGAAAATTTTGCAAGGCAAAGACCCCGCCAAAACCGCGCAGTCGGTGGCGGAGGATGTCAGTCGTTTGCCGAAATTCGTTTACGAAGCCGACCCCAGCAGAGAAACTATCCGTGACTTTTGCCTCTCGCCTGCAATTATGAACGCTTCGCCGGATGAACTCGATACGCTGATTTCTGCCCTCGCCGACCAGATGCGCTACCGCAAAGAACGCGCCGATACCTTCCTTGAAATTGACCTGCAAGATTTAATCGAAACGCGCGGCTATATCATTTTGCAAAACCGTGAAGAGCCGATTTACTACGAAGAATACCGCCAACAGGTCAATCAACGCATTCTCGATTTGGTCGCGGAGCATCCCACCATCACCGCCTTGGATCGCGGCGAAGCAGTCAGCGATATGCAATTAATCGAGTTGGAGCGCACCTTGCGCGAAGAATTGGGCGCGGGCGAAATGGGATTAAGCGAAGAAAATATCCGCAAAGCCTATAGAATGCAGGTGGGCAGTTTGCTCGAATTTCTGCGCGAATTGCTGGAGTTGGAAGGCATCCCCGATTACCAGGAAATCGTCAAAAGGCAATTTGCGGGCTATATAGAATCACAACTTTTCAACGGGAGTCAAATCAGCTTCTTGCGCGCCGTGCAATCGGTCTTCATCCAAAAACGCCACCTAAAACGCGCCGATCTCTACGACCCGCCCCTGACCAGTTTTGGCGAGGACGCGGTAGAGCGGCTCTTTACTAATGAGCAGATTGAAGATGTGTTGAAATTTGCAGAGAAGTTGGCGATTTAGAGAGCGTCCCGCAGGTTGAATAAAGAACTCACGAGCCTTACCATTATCCTGCGGGACGGTGCAAAACTAAATCCTCCCGCAGGTTTCAAACCTGCGGGAGGATTGGTACGAGAAGGAACAGATATGCCATATCGTAACGAAGATTTCACAGAAGGGCAGTATTATCATATCTACAATCGCGGTGCGGGGAAAGGATTGATTTTCTTTAACAATGGAAATTATGAATACCTGCTAAAATTGGTGAAGCGTTATTATAAAAAATATGGTGTGACGCTTATCGCATATTGCCTCATGCCAAATCACTATCATTTTTTGTTACGGCAAGATACGGAAGTTCCCTTATCTAAATTCATCAATGTACTTTTTAATGCCTATGTGCAAGCGGTGAATATCCAACAAGGACGAAAAGGAACTTTGTTTGAAGGAAGATTTAAGCATGTCGTTGTTGACCGCGAAGAATACTTAACGCATTTATGTCGCTATATTCACCTTAATCCCGTAAAAGCGAATTTAGTCTCAAAACCGGAAGACTGGAAGTATTCAAATTATCAAGATTGGATGGGGCTGAGAAAAGGCACGTTGAAAGACGACGCCTTTATTCAAGAGCATTTTGAGAGCGTTCAAGAATATCGTAAATTTCTAAGCGATTGGCAAGATGACAAAAATATCAAAAAGTATTTGTGGGATTAAATCAAACGTCCCGCAGGTTGAGTTAGAACTTGCGATTGCTTCGTCTTAAAGAACTTTGCTTCAAAGCGTC
>JAOZOM010000292.1 GCA_029933275.1 Anaerolineales bacterium
ACCCCAAACGGCCCATGTGTTGACCTCCGGCGGGCTGGCGGTGGAAAATACGTCGCCCCTGTTTGTCCGCTGGCATATCCGCCTGGCCGGATCGCCGGATCAGAACGCCGGTCAGCGCTTGTCGGACAATTTGAACAAAGCCTGGTCTCAGCTTCGGACAGCCGATGTGCCGCTCAACCAAACCAGCGGCTTTTTCAGCTTAGAACCTACCTTTTCCACTTTAAAAGAGCGAAAACCACATAACTTACTACCAGCAAACAAGATACGGGATTTTGGAAGAAGAGGGGCGGGCAAACCGTGCATAGAAATTAAATTTAGTTGTTGACAGACCTTTGTTTATGAGGTATAATGGGTGCTGTCCGCATAAAAATCGTGCATAGAAAACATTTACGGCCTAATTATGAAAAACGGAAAGTTCGTCTTACACCATACCAAGCAGAAAAAAGGTCATGCCATCTACATTTACTACATGATAGCATGGTATTATCGAAAAGACAAGAAACCTTTTCGTCATGTCCTCAAAAATCTGGGCCGCTTGACCGAAGATGAAATCGAATACTACCGCAATGCCCTGGCCTGCGTCAACGACGAGCCGCATGTGTACCCTTGTGATCTGGAAACCCTGTCAGTGCGTATTTCACACGATTATTTGGCTGGCGCCGTTGCCCTCTATTTTTGGGATTATTGGCGTTTGTCCACTGTTTTTAAAGTGCCGCCGGGTCGGAAGGATGTGGCGACCGGCGATGTGGCCAAAGTTCTGACCACGCTTCGTTTTGTCCAACCGGGCAGCAAGAAATCCTCCGTCGAACTGTATCCGGAAACGTGCCTGCCGCAGTTGACCGGTATTTCGACTGCGGCTTACAATTCCGTACGAATTTCCCGGGAACTGGACGCGATTGAAGCGTATCGGGAAGCGCTGGGCCGACATATTTTTCGATTGGCCAGGCAACGCGGCGACACCCGGGGTCAGGTCTTGTTCTACGATTTGTCGTCAGGCAATTTCACCGGGCTGCGGTGTGTCATAGCCAAGTGGGGTCACTGCAAGGATGGCTATCATCGGCATGTGGTTTTGCTGCTGGTCATCACGCCGGAAGGCTATCCCATTTACTGGGAAGTTCTGCCGGGCAACACGGCTGATGCGACTACGATTGAGGACTTAATCGACAAAATGGAAGGGATTTATGGGCACATTGACAGCGTGATTTGTTTTGATCGGGGCATGGTCTCCGATGACAACCTCAAGCTGTTGAGCCGCAAGGGGATTCGATTTGTGACCGCTCTGGACGGCAGTCAGTTGAGCCATTTTCAGGAGTTTATCGACTTTGATTTAATCGGACAGGCGAAAGGATTTAAGGTGGGCACAGAAGCGGGTGATGCTCACATCAAGCAGCGTCTGACAGCCGCCGGATTTAAATACGTGCAAAAGGATTTATTTGCCAAACCGCTTCAACTGACGGCCTCCCAACAGCAGCAGATCGAAAAACAGACGGACAAACTAGACCTGGCTCAGCGGCGCTATTTTTTGGCCTTTAACCCGACGCTGGCGAACCTCGTTCAGCGCCACCGCCGGGAACGTGTCGCAGACTTTCAGCAATGGGCACTGCAATACAATCAGGAACTCCGTCAGGCGCTTAGCAATCGAAAAAAGGACGTGGTGGAAAAGACGATTCAGGCCCAACTGCGGAAAAAGAAGATTGCCGATGTAGAACTGCCCTATACGCTGACCGCCTGCCGGGTCAAAAATACGAACAAAAAGGGGCAGCTTAAAACCGCCGACACCTGGCGAGTTGACCTTGAGCCTGTCGATGACAGCGCATATGATCAGGCGCGCACTTATGACGGTTTGTGGGTTCTGGTGACCAATATCACCGCCGAAGACGAACCCGGCTTTTTTGAACAGACCCAATTCGACAGCTATTTTGAGATTTATCGGCTGAAAAATCACATTGAGGAATCCTTTCGGATCCTGAGCGATGTGGTCTGCGTCGAACCGTTTTACGCCCATTTGGAAGAGCATGTAAAGGCGCATTTTACGCTGTGTGTGCTGACCTATCTGCTAAATATCACGACCATCAACAAAATCAGAAATTCGGATCAGATCGAAAATATGGACATGCATCACGTTATTGACAGACTTAAAAAAACCAGGCAGGATCACATTCAACTGGACCATCACACGACGGTTACAAGGTTGACTCAATTGACAGAAGAACAGAACAAATTGCTCCAGGTTTTGGACTGTGAAAACCTGGTTTCACCTGAATATTTGACAGCCAAAAATATCGTCTCAAGCCCCCAAAATGGCAAATCGTGCATAGAACAATTTTCGGGGCGTCGCAAACCCTTGTAGCATAAGGGTCGTAGAGACGCTGATTTTGAAAGTGAAAAAGATCGGTT
>JAOZOM010000065.1 GCA_029933275.1 Anaerolineales bacterium
GCGGTAACTTCTTCTTCGCTTTCTTCTGCCTTTTCAAAGGCTTCAATCGCCTCGAGACTGGTATGTGTCCGTTTTGCGCGAGTAGGGTAGGTTTCAATCCCCTCCGCACGGAGTGCCGCAATCTTATCAAGACGAATTTGTTCAAGGGATGAGTAGTCTGCCATAGGAATTACCTTTCTCTGATGAAATCTGATGTAAAATCTGACGGGTCTTGCTCCTCATCCACCTAGGGTACTTCGCAAAGACTTGTCAGGTTTTGGAAATATTACAAAAAAAACCTCGCGCCCTGCTTTTGAAACAGCGGCACGAGGCTACATTTTCAAAGTTTGAGAGTTAACAATATTTCACTGTTGTGATGCGATATTTTATACTACCGTCCGGCGTTTCGATTTCAATCTCTTCACCGGCTTTGTGACCTAGCACCGCTTTACCGATAGGAGATTGGTTGGAAATCATCCCATTACGGGGATCCGCCTCTGCTACACCAACAATTACATATTTATCAGAACGTTTTTCGCCCTCTTCCCGAATATAGACTGTTGAGCCGACTTGCACATAGCTACTATCGCCATTTTCTTCGTCATAATCAATGATATGTGCGTTGGCAAGAAGCATCTTAAGCTCGCTAATTCGTCCCTCTACAAAAGATTGCTCGTTTTTTGCAGATTCGTATTCGGCGTTCTCGATTAATTCCCCGCCTTCCATCGCTTCGCGGAGGCGTTCGGCGACTTCCTTTCGCTTTGTGGAACGCAATTCGTCAAGTTCTCGTTGGAGTTTTATGAAACCATTTTTGGTTAAATATGATGTAGGCATATTATCCTCCTGTATTTTTCTATTTCTCTCTCCACTAAATTCTTCCTAAAAAACAAGGGAAAGAGTCTTCCATTCCGTTTAATGCCGACAATATATCACGGTTTGGAGATGTAGACAATCCCCTCTAGGGTGCTTGTGTTGCTTCCAACGCGGCGCCTGTCCACGAGAAGACTCGTCCGGTGCTAATCGCGCCAGCCGATTCCCAAATCGGATTACCTTGCTCATCAGAGCCTGCTTGTCGCATGGTCGTTACCGTCCAACGCATCACATGAGGAAGACTATCTTTCGGACGGAAGGAAACGGGAACAATCAACTTGGTATCCGTCACATATTCGATCAATTTGCGTCCTTCGCCTTCGGTCACATCTTCAACAATAACTTGATAAGCTTCGTTATCGCGCAAAGTACCGATAGATGCCCATTGCAATGTCACCGCGTCATCTGCCAGGGTGAAGGATGCTCCATCCGCAGGGAGAAGCAAGTTCGGGGCTTGGTATGGAGGCGGTGTGGTTGGGGTGGGTGTCGGTCCGGGAGTCGCGGCACGCATACAGAGGGGAATCTGAATCTGCATCCCCAAGAAAACCGTGTCAGTGCTTAAGCCGTTGTAGGTTTTAATCGCCTCTTGTGGAACAGCATAATTCGCGGCAATACTAGAGAGCGTATCGTTTTCTTGAACGGTAATGACTACTTTTTCGCAAGCCACATCTGTCGCGGCGGCATCATCTAAAGTTGCAGTGGGAGGCGGAAGAGGTGTGGGCGTAGGATAAGGGATTTGTAAAACTTGCCCGACATTCACAAAACATTCTGATGAAAGATTGTTCAGAATTATTATGCTATTAATATCAATATTAAATTGAGCAGCAATGTTGCCGCACAACTCCCCTTCTCGAACAACGTATTCAAAAGGAGGTTGGGGCGTAATCGTTGGGCTGGGCGTCGGGGTGAGGGTCATCGTTGGCGTAGGCGTAATGGTCACCGTCACAGTAGTCGTAGGGACATCTGTAGGCGTTACAATTTTTTCGGTCGTCTGCAAGGTGAAAAAAACCGCCACAGCACCAATAATTAGGAAGAGCGTCAAAAAGCCCAAAGCAGCCGGCAGGCTGAGGGTGATCTTCGGCATGGTGCTACCCTGAACGGATTTTTTCGTTTGGGCGACTTTTTCCGGCGCGTCAAAGGTTGCCCCACAAACGAGGCATTTTGTCGCGCTTTCGCTCAAGCGAGTTCCGCAAGTTGAGCAGATTTTTGTTTGGGAATCTTTCTCTGTTTTACTCATACGGGGCAAGATTATACCACTTGAAATATGATTTTAGAATTTGAAACGAAGAATTTTACACGTCTACTTGAATTCCCTCTCCCGCAACGACTTCACCAACATGCCAGAGGGGTTGATTAAGTTCTTCGGCACGCGCGAGAAGCGCATCCAATTTTTCGGCAGGGACAGAGAGAAGTAGCCCGCCACTGGTTTGGGCATCGAAGAGGAGCATTTGGTTTTCTTCGTCTATGCTCTCATCAAAGGTGACGTGTTTTTCAAAATAGAGCCGATTATCGGATGAACCGCCAGGGAATGTCCACGATTCGGCGTATTTTCGGGCGCAGGAGATAAAGGGAATTTTATCCATGCTAAAGCGTAATCCCACGCCAGATGTTTCTGCCATCTCGTAAGCGTGTCCGAGGAGGCTGAAACCGGTGATGTCGGTTGCGCCGCGAACGCCAAATTCAAGAGCAAGCTCGGAGGCGGTTTTGTTGAGGCGCCTCATCCAGCCGACTACCTCATCTATCTCTTCGGGGGTAGCCTTCTGTTGTTTTATCGCGGTCGTTGTCGTCCCAAATCCAAGCGGTTTGCTCAGGACAAGCATATCCCCTGCACGCGCACCGCTTTTGGTCATCATCGTCTCTATATCCGCAAAACCAACTACAACAAGACCATATTTTGGCTCTTCATCTGTAATCGTATGCCCACCGGCGATGACAACGCCCGCCTCGCGAGATTTCTCCGCTCCACCGCGCAAAATTTCGCTAGAAATTGCGTGAGGGAGTTTCGGCGGGAGGGCGGTTACGTTGAGGGCAAGGAAGGGGCGCGCACCCATTGCGTAAGCATCCGAGAGGCTATTTGCCGCGGCAATCGCCCCATAATCGTAAGCATCATCAACAACAGGAGTGAAGAAATCAGTGGTAACGATGAGGGCACGCTTTTCGTCAATGCGCCACGCGGCGGCATCGTCTGGATCGCCGATGCCAATTAAGAGATCGGGGTAGTTCTCTGCACTATAAATATCATGGATTGGACGCAGAACCTGCGCCAGCGCATCTGCGCTTAATTTAGACGCTCAGCCAGCGCAAGAGGCGAGGCTGGTAAGGCGGATTTTTTTTCCAGATGGTTTTGCTGCATCAAGCATAAAGTTCTCCTAAATAAAAAGCGGTGGCGCAGTATTTTACCGCGCCACCGCCTTCATTTCAATATCGTTTTCTCAGCTCATGGTTGCACCGTTGTTTCCGGCACGTCTAAATTAGGGAGCGGGAATAGGAAGGGGGAATCGTTCGGCAGGAGCATGACATCGATATCTGGACCAAGTTTAGTGATATATTGGTAGGTCAACAAATCTGGTTTTCCTTGAATAACATCGTTGATTAATTCCAATGCGGCGGCTTCGGCTTCGGCTTGGATGAGACGCGCGTCAGCCTGACCTTGCGCGGCGATGACCGCTGCATCGGCGACACCCTGAGCAACTTGACGAGCCTGTTCCGCTTCTTGTTTCTTCGACTCGACAACAAACTTCGCTTGTTGTGCTTGTTGCTCAGCGATTTGCTTTTGCTCAACGGCAACCGCGTAATCTTCGCTAAAGTGAATATCACGCAAAACAAAATCAACCAAGATTAGGTTGTTTTCGATGAATTTTTCACTTAAAGCTTCGGTAATAGCATTCTCTAAAGAGGTTCGTTGAGAGCTAACGATTTCTTCAATTCCGTATCGGGAGGCAACGTCACGAACAATACCGCGCGTGGTTGGGCGGACAAGTTCTTCACGATAACGATCCTGCCATTCGATATGTAGTTGAGTTACTTTTAAAGAATCAACTTGAAAAATAATAGAGGCATCAATGAAAACTTCCTGTCCGTCTTTGGTACGGGCGCGAATCGAATCATCTCCAACGATATTCCCTTCGCTGGTACCCGCCGACATGGTATAGGTCTTCCGAGAGATAGAGTAGCGTTCAACCATTTCGCCGGGGACAATCCAGTGCAAGCCAGGCGTTAGGGCATCTTTTATATATCCCTCTGGTGCACGGAAATTATAGGGTGAAACAACAACACCGCGTTCATTCGGCTCCATGAAAATAATCCCCGCGCTGATGACCGAAATCACCATAGCGAAAACCAAGACGCCAAACCAAAACGAAATAATTCCCTTTGTTTGTTGTTTTTTTGCCGCGCGTGTAATTACAACGCCTAAAATTAAAATAACAGCGAACCACAAGATGGTCGCTAATCCACGAAAAAGGGCTACGATAGCCATAGAGAACCTCCATAATTTGATAAAGTGAACAAAAATGATACCATGCAAATCACAAGAATATGTAGGAAATTTATCAGAACGAATCGTCCCCCATTCCCCCGAATCAAAAAGGGCGAGCATAAAAACCCGCCCCAACCTACTGATTACTGGTCACTGGTCTACTGGTCTACTACCCTCAATACCAAATCCGAAAAGAGGTCGTAGTTTGTCCGGCAAGACCACCGTGAGAAATCAAAACGTCTACCGTGACTAAGCCGCCGTAAGATTGGTTGTTTACAGGGAGCGCTAAAGTTGCCACCCCCTTTTCATCAGTGATAAGCGGAAGTTTCGTCACCGCGCCGGTCGTCCATCTGACTGTCGCCTCGCCGGTAGCCCCCGTAACAGGTTGCAAAGTTTGATCTTGAACAATAACAAAGATGACTTGTTGATCAGTCGAATAGGTAACAGCTTTCCACGGGAAGGCGCGCACCTTAAGCGATAAAACTTGGAGCTTCGTCCCCGCATTGAGAGGCATCGCAGGTTGAAGTCGCGCGGGGTCTTCTCCAATCACATAAAAATAGGGGAGTCCCAAATCGCCTGTCACAACGCGCAAACCCTCCGGGTTAGAAGGATGCCATTCCAATCGTCCATTTTGAAAATACTGGACAATCATATTATTTTGATATTCAAAGGGAGAAATCGGGTATCCGAAGTGTTCCTCGCCACCGTGTGCATCGAAATATTCAAGAAACGCAAAGCAAACCGAAAAACCAGTATCGTAACTTCGACAGGCAAGGGGATTATTGATATTAAGCTGCACGCCGCTCTGATACGTTAGCGATCCCAAAGGTGAAAGGCGCACTTGTCCATTTCGCAACTCAAGCCGCGCCCGCTGAAAATATTGCACGAGAATATTATCTCGATTAACAAATTCTTCGGTAATCGGATAGCCTAAAAGGCTTTTTGCATTTTCAAGGTTTTGATAATAGCTCCAAAATGCGCCCTGCACATTATGTCTGGTTTCATCGAAAAAATGCGAATCTGTCCCCTGCGCCCGCGCGGGAATAATCGCCAAAAGGCTCAGAAGAATAACCGTCCCTAAGAAAATTCGTACCGATTTCATCATATATCGTTATTATACATAGAAAAATTATAGGAAGAAAGTACTACTCAATTATTGTACCTGAAAAAAACCTGCAAAGACATTACATTTCACGAAAATCAAATACTCAATCTCAGCAGAATATCTACAATTTTTTCTGCCGCGTCCCCATTCCCGAAGGGATTAACCGCCTGCGCCATCGCGGCGTGGGCAATCGGGTCGTTAAGCAGATAACTCGCCTCGTTCACAATCTTCCGCTGATTAGTGCCGACCAACTTCAAAGTCCCCGCCTGCACACCTTCGGGACGCTCGGTTACATCACGCAAGACCAGAACCGGCACCCCAAATGCGGGAGCTTCCTCCTGAATTCCGCCTGAATCAGTCAAAATCAAATGTGCGTTTTTCATCAAATGAACGAGGGGCAAATAATCCAGCGGTGGCAAAAGCGTGATATTTTCCACATCGCCCAATAAGCGATAAACCGGCTCCTGCACATGGGGATTAAGATGCACGGGATAGACAATCTCCACATCCCCGCGCGCGGCAATGGATTTGAGTGCCGCACAGATATTTTCGAGAGGCTGACCGAAATTCTCTCGCCGATGTGCGGTAACCAAAACAAGTCGCTTCGATTCGAACTTGGATAACAAACCTGCTACTGCTGGTGGGCTGGGTTGCTCGGCGACAAACTGCAACGCGTCAATCACAGGATTCCCTGTCACATGCACGATCTCACCTGAAACACCCTCCTTGAGCAGATTCTGCCGCGACCAGCGTGTTGGTGCAAAATGCAAATCTGCCGCCACCCCCGCCACCCGCCGATTAATCTCCTCGGGGAAAGGCTCCCATTTATTATGCGTCCGCAAACCAGCTTCAACATGCCCTACCTTGATACGGCGATAATACGCGTTCAACGCGGCTGCCATGACAGTGGTCGTATCGCCCTGTACCAAAACCCAATCCGGCTGCATTTCCGCCAAAACCGGATCAAGATATGTAAAAACCGCGGCGGTTAATCCTGCCAGTGTTTGATTTGGGCGCATTAGATTCAAATCCACATCCGGCTGAATCTCGAAAAGGGACAGAACCTGATCGAGCATTTCGCGATGTTGTGCTGTCACGCAAACGCGCGATTCAATCCCATCTCGCTTAGCGAGTTCGCGCACAACGGGAGCCATTTTTATCGCTTCAGGTCTAGTACCAAAAATAGAGAGTATTTTCATGGTTTTATATTAAGGTTGAAAAGCTGAAAGGTTAGCAGGTTGTAGATTTGAATGTTGAAAGTTGTTTTGAACTTTAAGCCTTCAGCTTTTAACATTAAACTTTAAACTCACTCACACCTAAACGCGCCAATTCAAACCCTGCTTCTTCCCACGCCTCCGCATCCCAGCCATTGACAGTATCAATCGCAATATGCCCTGGCATCATTTTTACAATTTCTTGGGCATCGAACGCTTTAAATTGGCTGTGCGCTACGAGCAAGAGAATCGCATCCGCATTTTCGAGAGCTTCTTCTAAGGTAGATACTGCGTTGATATTCGGCAAGGTCGCGCTCAACGCAAAGGGTTCGTAGGCTTTCACACTCGCACCCGCGCTTTGAAGTAAACGCACCACTTCAACGGCGGGACTTTCGCGCAAATCGTCTACATTGGGTTTATAGGCTAATCCCAACGCGGCAATTTTTTTGCCAGCCAATGATCCAAGCGCGCGTTCAACCAAATCAACTACAAATTTCGGCTGGGAATCGTTCACCTCTCGCGCGGTGCGAATAAAAGGGGTAATCTCCGGAGCGGCTTCTACGAGGAACCACGGATCAACGCTAATACAATGCCCCCCCACGCCGGGACCCGGCTTCAAAATCTCAACGCGCGGATGCAAATTAGCGAGAGAGATTGCCTCCCATGCATCTATCCCAAATTTATCGGCAAGGCGGGAGAATTCATTCGCGATGGCTATATTTACATCGCGATAGGTATTTTCCATCAACTTGACCATCTCGGCTGTAGTCGCATTGGTCTTGATCACCTCGCCTTTGACAAAAGTTTTATATAAATCGTATCCCGCTTGCGCCGATTCGGGCGTAATGCCGCCAACAACGCGCGCATTTTCAATTAATTCGCGCAAAATCTGACCGGGAAGGACGCGTTCAGGGGAATAGGCGAGATGAAAATCTACGCCTGCTTTCAATCCCGATTTCTCAAGGATAGGTGCAACCAAATCAATCGTTGTACGCGGCGGAGAGGTAGATTCCAGCACGACGAGATTGCCTTTTTGCAGATGCGGCGTAATCGCCTCCGCGGCTGAGATCACAGCACGCATATCAGCGTGTTTATCGGAATCGTAAAATGGGGTCGGGACAGCGATGATGAACGCATCCGCAGGCTCGGGTCGCGTTGCGACACGCAACATCCCCGATTTAATCGCGTCCTGTACCAAATCCCGCAATCCCGGCTCGTGGATATGTAATCCGCCGCTTTGCAAAGTTTCGATAATATGAGGGTTAATATCTACGCCGACAACTTCAATGCCGTGTGTAGCAAAAGTGCTGGCAGTGGGCAAACCGATATATCCTAAGCCCAAAACAGAAAGTTTTTGAAATTTCACAGAATCTCCAGTTTATTCAATTTAAGTTAAGCCTGCGTATTATACAACTAACATTAAAAATTCACAGATGTATTGTATAATAACTTTAATCGTTTTCAGAAAAGAGGAAAAATGGATACCATCTTGCTCGACCCCAACATCGCGTACTTGTTTTTAGTGGGCGGCGTTTTATTAACTTTTTTTGCCTTGGTCACACCCGGCACAGGATTTTTAGAAATCGGTGCGCTTTTCCTTTTGGCAGTAGCAGGATACGCGGTATATAACATCCCCATCCATATTTGGGCATTGATTTTGCTCATGCTGAGTTTACTTCCCTTTGGGATGGCGATTAGAGCCTCCTCTCGGCGTGAACTTTATCTCGGCTTGAGCATTTTTGGCGTTATCATCGGCTCCGCTTACCTCTTTCGTGGGGAAGGCTGGTCTCCGGCGGTCAACATCTGGTTGACAATAATCGTTTCTCTGCTTATGGGCGGGTTTATCTGGATCGCAATTACAAAAACCCTCGAGGCTTTAGAATTTCGCCCCGTACACGATTTAGACGCACTAATTGGGCAAATTGGCGAGGCAAAGACAGATATCAACGACGAAGGCTCCGCACAAGTTTCCGGCGAGTTATGGACGGCGAGGAGCAAAAACCCCATTTCGGCAGGGGCACGAGTACGCGTATTTAAACGAGAAGGCTTTGTTTTAGACGTTGAAGCAGTTGAAGAGTAGTTTATAATCCCTAACTATAAATATCAATTTTAGAAAAATGGAGGCAGTAAAATGACCGGAGCAGCATCTAGTTTATTATGTCTAGTGGGTGGCGTTATCGTCATCGGGATTGCAATCGCAGCTAGCGCAATTCGTATTATTCCTGAATATCAGCGTTTGGTCGTTTTTCGGCTGGGACGTTGTGTCGGAGAGAAAGGACCTGGCATTGTTTTCTTAATCCCTGTGGTAGATCGGGCCGCGCGCGTAGATTTGCGCGAACAAGTCCGTGAAATCCCGCACCAGACCGCGATCACCAAAGATAATGCCGGTATATCAATTGATTTTCTCTGGTATTACAAAGTTCTTGATCCCGCCGAATCTGTCTTGGCTGTGGGTAATTTTGAAGCAGCCGCTCAGGGTATGGCAACAACAACTTTGCGTGCCGTTGTAGGTGGTATCCCCCTCGACGATGTTCTCTCAGAACGCGAACATATTAACACGATGTTACGCACCCGTCTTGACGAGGTTACAGAACGCTGGGGAGTTAAAGTGACCAATGTTGAAATTCGCGAAATTATCCCACCACGCGAAATTCAAGAATCCATGAACCGCCAGATGACCGC
>JAOZOM010000293.1 GCA_029933275.1 Anaerolineales bacterium
AGGATTAGAATCCCCAAAAATCCGAGTACGACAGAGGGCAATCCACCCAATAATTCCACCAAAGGTTTGAGCAAATTCCGCACCCAACGAGGAGCAATTTCGGCGAGATAGACGGCTGTCCCGATCCCAAAAGGCACGGCGATTAATCCCGCGCCAATCGTGATGAGAAGTGAGCCAGTGATGAGCGGGAGAATCCCGAAATAGCTCTCGATGGGATACCAGCGCAGGGAGAAAAGATCGCCGAGCGGGACTTCGGTGAGGGTGGGGAGACCTTCTTTGAGGAGGAAAAAGAAGATCAGGGAAACGAAAATGATGGCTGAGTAGCCAGAAAATTTGATGAGGCGGGTGATGAGAAATTCGCGCCAGTTGAGGTCTTTTTCCATTGATGCTCCGCAATCTAAGCAATGAACCAACTTAAGGTGTTGTGCATGTGTTTTCTATTATATTATCTTGTGTGAATTGATCTGGTTTTTTCATAAAATAACTAATATCTTCAAGCAAAGGAAAATCGGTGTCTAAATAATGGTTAAATATAACCCTGAATGAATTAACAGGTGTTATGGTGCTATATAGCGAAGTCTTTGTTTCATCACTAACATAATAAGCATTTAAAATTGATAATCGCATTTGAGGGGTGATGAAATTCCCGTAGGCACCGTGGTCTCCCTGAATTATGATGATAGGAGGTGTTTCTGAAGTTTCGATAATTGTATTTAGTACGGGAAGCAAGTGAGAGTTGATAAATTCAACATTAGAGGGGTAACCAGAACGCGCATCATCTGTAAAGCGAAAGTCTCCTGTGGGAGCAAATATATAAGGCGGATGCGGGACAAGAAGATGGGCAAAAACAAAGTTATGCCCATTCATCTGGGGAATTTTTTCTAGTTCTTCAAGAATAAAAAAAGTTTGGCGATAATGCTCATTATGTTCAGCCTTTTGTAAATCTGTAAGCGTTAATCCTGGGAGCAGTTGCGGCATATCATAGAATAGTTTGAGTAAGGTGGTTTTGATTAGCTCTGCTTCAAACTCATTTGGTCCGCCGACAAAATCGATCATACCCAAGGCTTGTTGTTTGCGGGAAATATGAATATCTTCCATTAAGTCAAAATGCCCCTCAACACTATTTTCAAACGCTATAGTGGTATACCCTAAGTTTTTCAAGGTCTCGTTTACAAGGCTAACTTTTAAGGGAGGTAGCATTTCTATATTTGAATAGTTTTGCAAATAGTCTGCATTCATTATCGAACTGAGTGAATATTTGGTAATTGGATAATTGCTTTGACTACAGTTCGCTACATAAAATCCCATATCGCCTAAATCTTGTATGAAATCAGAATTGTCAAAACCATAAGCCTCTGCAAGCACATCTGCTCTTGTATACCCATCCAAAATAATTAGATAAATATCGGGTAATTCTTCAGTAAGCGAATTTGTATTTGCTGTTTTTGCCTGAACTTCTTTTTTTGCAAGTTCTGCGGTTCTGTATGATGAAAAATCATAAATAATTGCCTGACTGGAAGAAAACACGATTAATATTAAACCAAAAGCCGTTAGAAATTGCTTTACTGGCTCTATGTTTCGAAGGCGTAATATACCTATTCCCACCAAAATAAAGGCAAAAACAAATATAATTATTAAATATCGATGCCGAATAGAATCACCAAAGGATAGTTGAAGTTGCGTATAGATATGACCGTAAGAAAAGAACAACATGATAATTAGCGTTGTTATCAAGCCGGCTTTACCCCAATCCTTTGTCAAAAGCTTGAGCAACAGAAAAAGGACAACAGTGATGAGAAAAGATAATAGAAGCGACCGGATAATTGATGTGAAGTTGACGTAAACAAGATTCTGTTTCCGCAAAGCGAGAATAGGGTATCCGGCGAGCAAAAAAGGATAGATATTTGAAAGGAGTTTTTTCATAGTTTTTAAAGATGTAATGGAAAAAATAGAGATTCGTCCGCTTGATTTAATAGGGTGTATTTTCCTTAATTTATCGGCACAAAGCCAAGTTTTCGCACAATTTCTTGCGCGTCTGCGGACATAACCCAATCGAGATATTCCGCTACTGCACCAGTCGGCTGTCCGTTGGTGTACATATATAGGTCACGCGCAATCGGGTAGCTGCCGTTATTGACCGTCTCGACCGAAGGAAAAATATACTCATCTCCGGCTTCGGGGGCAATCGCAATTACTTTCAGGTCATGCGGCACATAACCCAAACCATCATAACCAATCGCATTCGGATTTTGGCGCACTTCGGCGATAATTCCCTCCGAAGAAGGGAGCAAAAGCGTAGTGGTCGAAAAAAGCGTCTTGGATTCTTTATCGCCCAGCCGCAAAACGGTTTCGAGGAAATAGACATGCGTCCCGGAGTTGGTCTCACGAGAAA
>JAOZOM010000294.1 GCA_029933275.1 Anaerolineales bacterium
CTTTGCCGTTTTCTTCGTAGCCAACCGTTAACACAGACATCTCAACGGGGACAATTCTTCGCTCACGGTTATCTGCCATCACTTCGGGACTGACATTATCGGCTGTGACGAGTTGTCGCACCAAACCATCATCGTCAATGTGAATATCATAAATCAGCCCATAGACTTGATACCCATTCCCCAGCGGCGCGCGGACAAGCCCGCCGAAGACAGGCGCATCGAGTTGCGAGACACTGCATCCCGCCACAAAGCCGATTGTGCCAGAGCGGAGTAAACGCCCGATTTCTATTGAGTCTTTTGATTGCATAATTGCTCCATTTATAACCGCTAATCTTCGCTAATCACCACGAATGTTTTTGTGAATCTTGAACGCATGGGATTGAAATCCCACGCTGCAATACGAAGTCCGTTTAAACGGACTTTTTGTCTCAGTAGGGAATTCATTCCCGCTGAAATCAGCGTAATTTTAGCCTGAAATACACATCCCCGCTCTCATAATGCGTAATTTCAAACCCATATTGCAGATAAAAATCAATCACATCTTGCCAAGTTTCTGTTGTTTCTAAAATCACTTCTTCATAACCGTCTTGCGCCGTTCTCCGGCAAAGCTCAGATAAAATTTGCTGTCCAATGCCGCGCCTTCGCAATTCTTTTTTCACCGACATTCTGACAATTTCAACTTGGCTTTCAGAGCGGGGAATAAAAGCTCCTGTGCCAACAATCTCATCATCCAGCCACACGACCAGAAATGTTGCCTCTGCATAGGATACGGCGATATTATCCAAATCTGGATTTTTGCTTTCATCTAGAAAGCCCCAATGTTCTTCAAGTCCGTTCAAAATCAGCGATTTTACGGGGGCTTGGTTTTCTGGTTGGAAGGGGATGATTTTTAGCATTTGATATTTTAGCATTTCAACGCGAATGTTCGCAAATGGGCGAATTGCGCGAATTTTTTATGTTTTTTTGCCCTCAAAGTATAACAGAATAAATGTTCTTTTTCAGATGCTGGTAAAATAGAAAAGCACCGCATCCCCCAGCCCCTTGCCCCGACAAGCGGGGAAGGGGAGCTTTACGCATGAATGCGTCTCCCTCTCCCATTTTGGGAGAGGGACGACCTTTGCGTAGCAAAGGTCAGGGTGAGGGAATGCACGGAGATAAAGAATGCCTGACGACTACCCTCGTATAAAAATTTCCCCTGAAGCGAAACGCAATATATTGACTGCCGCGCGTGAACATCGCAAAAGTCCAACCAAGAGCGAGAAAATTCTTTGGAAGGCATTACGCGGCAAAAAACTGGATGGGGTAAAATTTCGTCGCCAACAACCAATTGGCGTTTATATAGCTGATTTTTATTCCTCCGCTTATCGGCTCATTGTTGAAGTGGATGGTAGCATTCACGATACCCAACAAGAAGCTGATGCGGAGCGTGATGAAATAATGAAGACACTTGGCTTAAATATTTTGCGCTTGCCCGCTGAGTTGGTTGAAAATGATTTGGGGAGTGCCTTAGAAAAAATACGAGAAAGAATTAAGGCGTTATCTTAAACTTACCCCATCCCCCAGCCCCTTGCCTCGACAAGCGGGAAAGGGGAGTTTTTCCTTCTCCCATTTTGGGAGAAGGACAGACTTGAGCGAAGCGAAAAGTCAGGATGAGGGAACGCAAGGAGAACTATGAAAAAACACCACCCCTATCAAGAAAAGACTTCCTAAAACTAAGCTGGACATCCCTTTGGGGACTTGTTCTTGCCGCCTGCAAAATTGACACGGAAGGAATCCCTACGGCTACGCCTGTGCCAAAAATCGGGCAGACCTGACAGGTTTTCAAAACCTGTCAGGTCTCATTTTACACAAACCTTCAACTGCCACTCACGTCCTTCGCCGACTTCTTTCCCGAAACTTCTCCAAACTCAATCTCATTTTCATTCAATTCCCTAACCAACATCTGCTCCACTTGTCTCTTCTCATCAAAAGAGACCACCGCCACTTCGTGTGAGCGATGCAGCAAATAAGGATAAGGCTTATTCCCTAAAATACGACTTTGTTCTATCAACGCCGCGTGGAGATTATCTAGCTTTTCTTCATCATCCGCCACCCATTTAGGGATTTCCACGCGCACGGGGTAGGGATGTCCCTCCGTCCCGACATTCAGATAGAAGAAATGTAATTCCAAAACGCCTTTATAGTGCATCTTTGCTTTTGATTGGAGAGCAAAAACAGCCGAGCGTTCTCCAGACTTCAAAAGCGGATTATCTCTCTCGCCAAAAAGCCACAAATCGCTCACGCCCAAAAGGGGATGATAGGCACGCAACTCGCCTAATTTATCGGCGGGGGCAATCATAATCTCTAGCAAGCGCACCACATAATTTGAGC
>JAOZOM010000295.1 GCA_029933275.1 Anaerolineales bacterium
GGATATTGGGCACATCTTCAACAACAAGGAGAGGTCCGTAGGGAATATTCATGGTCCTATTGTACCTGTTTTATATTGCCTTTACATTATAGTTAGCTTACGGTTTCGTTTTGGTGATTTGTGTTTACCAAAAACAAATCGGCAGGAACACTCTGCGGAATATTGCTTGCAGAGATAAGCGCGGGAAAATTCTCGCTCAACATGCCGATAAATGCGCGCCCAATCGCCGAGAGGGGATATTCGGATGACCAAACACATTTTAGTTGGCGTTTGAGTATTTTTTCTTCTAAAGGGAGGGCGATGAGCTGTTTTTGTTTGATTTCTTCTTGAACCGCACAAGCGGGGAGGATGGATACGCCCATTTTACGAATTACCGCCCGTTTGATACTTTCAGGGTTATCAAACTCAAAAGCAATTTGCGGTCTAATATCGTATTCTGCGAGAAGGCGGTCTACCCAAATGCGGGTTTGACTGTCTATTTGGCGCGCGGCAAAGGGCACATTATCAAGAGAACGTATGGAAACGGAATCAAGTTCACGCCACGCGTGATCCGGTGGGATGATGAGGAGCAGTTCGGTGTCTTTAAGCAGGACGATGTTGAGATTAGATTCTTCCTTAACTTCCCCTTCCACGATGGAAAGTTCTAATGTGTGATTTTTTATTCGGCTCAATAAACGCGATGTGGTATCCGTATCCAATGAAAAATTGATGGAAGGATAGCGTTGTCGAAAATTATTCATCCAATCGGGGAGTAGGTAGATGCTGGCACTGGGGGTTGCGCCGAGACGCAAAATACCGTCTTGGATATTTTCAACATCCGCCACCGCGCTTTCCGCGGCTTGGGTAAGCCAAAGAATTTGTTGGCTATATTCCAGCAGAGTTTCTCCTGCCGAAGTCAGTTCTACGCCGCGTTGTTTGCGCGCAAAAAGGGATATTCCCATCTGCTTTTCAAGCGCGACAATATGCTGGCTCACCGCCGGTTGAGTTAAATATAATGCCTTCGCGGCTTTGCTAAAACTGCCAACGCGGGCAACGGTGGAGAAGATGCTTAATTTATAGATGCTTAACATGGTTTCTTTCAGGTATTAGGTTTTGATTATATCAGATATAAGAATTTGAGAGGTATTGCAAATAAGACAAATTACCTATACTTTGCGAGATTTCAATTTATTTGCTCTTATGGAGGCAGTATTATGAAGAAGTACTTAACAAAGCAATGGTCATTTATTTGGGCCGGCGCAGTTTTTGGGATTGCTCAAATTGTCTATGTCATCGGCTCAATGATGCCCGCATGGGCTAAAGGTGATACACCCAAATTTAAACCGATGACCGTTACTTCTGATCTCGGAAAATCTTTCCGCGCTATCGAAGTTTGGTTATCAAACACCTTTGGCTTTACTGACCCACAAATCTACGGAACGTCTGAAATGTTTAACGGCGAGGCTGTTAGCAATGGGGGCGCATTTTATCCCGGTATAGGCTGGATTATCTTCGGCATGTTGATCGGCGGTATGCTCGTCGCTTATTTTGAAAAAGACTCCAAAGTTTGGGTGAAGTACAGCAAAAAAATGCTCTGGACTTCCTTCATCGGCGGCATTATTTTCAGCTACGGCACTCGTTTAGCGGGTGGCTGTACCTTAAATCACCTTTTAGGTGGCGTTCCAATGATGAGCATCCACTCTTTGGTTGCAATTGTCTTTATGAGCCTTGGGGGGCTTTCTGCCTTCATGTTCATGGGAAAAGTTGGCTTAGCTGGCAACTTCAAACACCAAAACACCAAATCTTATTCAAAAGCTGCCTACGAAAAAGGCGATTTAGCCGAATCATTCAACTACGATCCTGATTACAAACCCAAGAAACGCCCCGCATTCTGGATTGGTATGGTTTTCCTCGTACTTTTCTTCGGTGTAACCGTTTATGGCGGTCTCTTTGCCCCTGACTTTTTAGGTCACCTCAAAGAGGGTGTCATCAAACCGTTCAATAAGAGCATCGCAGATGATGGTCTTCCTTATGTCCTCCTCACCTTGAGCGCAGGCATCTTGGCTGGTTTTGCAATGGCAAAATCTGGTTTCGGCACAGAATGTGCACTCGTTTCAGCAGAAGCTGGCTCAATGATTAACAAAAATGAAGAAAAATACGCAAAAATGGGGCTTCCCCGCATCACCCGTACTCTCTTCAAAGGTTTGCTTCCCTTGCAAGGTGTCGTCACAGCGTGGATCATCACGCTCGGGGCACTCATCTTCTTCTGGGGGATTCTCGGCTATAAACATGGCTTCGGCGGCTCTGTAAAATATCAACTCACTGCAGGCGTGCCGATTGGCGGTTTCTTGCTCGGCGCAGGTGCTGTTCTCTTGGTTGGATGCGAAA
>JAOZOM010000296.1 GCA_029933275.1 Anaerolineales bacterium
TACACTGCGTGGAAAAACGGCGCAAAATTCGATGCGTGGGGCGACCAACGCCGCTACGAAATATGGATGGATGCCTTCGCCGAACATAATCTTGACCCCACCTTTTACACGCATCGCCCGCGCCGTGTAGATGAAATCTTCCCCTGGGAGCATATTTCTACCGCCGTAAACAAGAAATTTATCTTCCAAGATTATCAAAATTCGCTCGAAGGCGAAATCAGAGTTGACTGCCGTGAACAATGTTACGCCTGTGGCATTTTGCCCACATTCAACGTCCTGCGCAGCGAAAACCCCGGCAAAGGTTGGATGTGTCCGGAAGTGAAAGCAAAGAAATTGAAAATTAAGAATTCAGAATTGAGAATTAAAAATGAGTGAAGCCATCCCCGCAACCCGTCTCCGCATCAAATTCGCCAAAGAAGGCGCGCTTCGCTATATCGGGCATCTCGATTTGCATCATATTTGGCAACGCAGTGTCCGCCGCGCCGGTCTACCCCTCGTTTACAGTCAGGGATTTCACCCTCAGCCCAAAATCCAAATTGCCTCCGCCCTCGCGCTAGGATTTTCCGGTCTTGCCGAAGTGGTTGATATCTGGATTGAAAAAGATGCAGAATGGGATCTGAAAAAGCTGCAAGCCGCTGTCCCCGAAGGCATCACTATTTTCGATATGCAGGAAGTGGAACTCCACGGTCCTGCCCTCCAAACCCAAATAGAATCGGCGGAGTACGAAGTCACCTTATTGGATGAAATCCCCGAAACGCTCTTAGATGAGAAACTTGCCTCCATTATGGATGCAGAATCTATCCTCCGACCCAAGCGCAAGAAAAAGCGCAAACGCTTCACCTCTGCCCCTCAAACTTATGATCTACGTCCGCTGATTTTTGAGTTAAGGAAACTTTCCCCTCAAAAGCTATTTATGAAACTTAGCGCACAAGAAGGCGCAACAGGCAGACCCGATGAAATTTTGAAAGTAATGGAAATCCCCATCGAAGCCGCGCGGGTTGAACGAAAGGCTCTAAATTTCAAAGCGTAACGCGACATTTATGTCGCAATTTAAGGTAAAGGCGACATAAATGTCGCACTACAAGTTTTTTGCATTTCCTTCGTGGAGAAAAATATGCCTTTTCTAACATCCCTCTTCTTCGGCTTTACCCCGATGTTCCTCTTTGCCTATATTCTTTACTGGACAGACCGCTACGAGCGAGAACCTAAAATTCTGCTCGGCGCGGTTTTCTTTTGGGGCGTGGCGATTGCCGCCGGTGGAGCATATATTGTCAATACGGCTCTGGGGATGGGGATTTATATCTTCACCGGCTCAGAGATTGCAACCGATTTCACGACTGCCACGCTCATTGCGCCAGTTGTAGAAGAAAGTCTGAAAGGGCTTGCCGTATTGATCGTTTTTCTCGTCTTCCGCAGGGAATTCGACTCAATCATAGACGGTATCGTCTACGCGGGAATCGTAGCATTAGGCTTTGCCGCCACAGAGAATACCCTCTATATTTATCGGGGCTTTCAAGACAATAGTTGGCAGGGACTTTGGTTCCTCGTCTTTGTACGCGTTATTTTGGTCGGCTGGCAACATCCCTTTTACACCGCCTTCACAGGGATAGGTTTGGCAATCACACGTTTGCGCCGTTCGGGATGTGTCAAATACCTTGCCCCGCTGATTGGATTTGGCACAGCCATGTTTATGCACGCTTTTCACAACGGGCTGGCATCTACGTTAAACGGAATAGGCGGGCTGGCTTTCGGCTCTTTCCTCGATTGGACAGGTTGGTTCTTCATGTTCCTCTTTATCTTGTGGGCTGTCTCTAAAGACCGCAATCTACTCAAAAAACATCTGAAAGAGGAATATCAGCTTGAGCTGATTACCGCCCCGCAATATCACACGGCTGTTTCAGCGTGGAAACAAACTTCGGCGCGGATGCGTGCGCTCTCTAGCGGAAAATATAAATCTACAAAACGTTTTTATCAAGTCTGTGGGGAGTTGGCGCATAAAAAAGAGCAACTCGAAACAGTGGGCGATGCGAATCTCTCAGTCATTGAGGCATATCGCGCTGAGTTAGTCGAGTTGAAGGGAAAAGCACTCTCCTGAAATTTAGTGGATTAGGAGAGGGTGCCAGTTTCAGACAAATGCAGATTAAATGCCACGCAAGCCTAAATCACGTTCGATTCCGTATCGCTCTTGTCAATTAGCATTTTCTCAGCCTTATCCGCATCCTTTTTGGCGGCTTGCTGAGGCATCCCATCTGCATCTGCTCTGTGGTAAAATCGCGTCCGCAATAATGAAAACGCCCCCGTAGCTCAGTGGATAGAGCGTTAGCCTCCGGAGCTAAAAGCCTGAGTTCGAGTCTCAGCGGGGGCA
>JAOZOM010000297.1 GCA_029933275.1 Anaerolineales bacterium
AAAACCTGTCAGGTCTACAAAAATCAGGTACACTTAAATGCGAAGGAAATCCCTTCGCATTTTTTTATGGATAAAAATAAAGCCCCCCTCGCCCTCGTCACTGGTTCCGCCCATCGTTTGGGATTTGTCTTCGCACGCACCCTCGCCGAGCAGGGATACGCGATTTTGCTCCATTACCATCATTCACAGGATGATGCGGAAATCGCCGCGCAAAAATTGAGATTGCTGGATGTCCCTGTTTATCTCGCCCAAGCGGATTTAAGCGATTCGCACGCGGTTTCCGACTTGCTTCGCGTTGTGGACGCGTCTCCTCACCCCTTGCGCGTTCTCGTTAACTCCGCCGCCATCATGCAACCTGCCGATGTCCAAACATTATCCGCATCTGATTGGGATGCGACTATGAATCTCAACCTCCGCGCGCCTTTTTTGCTCGCCCAGCAAGCCCAAATCCGGATGCGTGCCGCAGGCGGCGGGCTAATTGTTAACATCACGGATGTTGCCGCCTCCAAAGTTTGGGCGGAGTTTCCCGTGTATTCCGTCAGTAAATCTGCGCTCCAATCCCTTACCAAAATTTTGGCGCGTAGCTTTGCTCCCGATGTGCGGGTTAATGCTATCGCTCCGGGGCTTGCCCTCCCCGCCGAAAATATGCCCGAAGCCGAGTGGAATCGACTCGTGAATCGCCTCCCCCTCCAACGCTCCGCCCGTGAAGAAGAACTCGCTTCGGCTCTCGAATTTTTGCTAAAAAACGAGTATATTACCGGGCAGACAATTACTGTAGATGGCGGCTATTCGCTGATTTAGTTCTCACCCCAGAGACACAAAGAACACAGAGCTTTTCTTTGTGTACACAGAGAAAAACGTTGTGCTTTTTTGTGCAAAAAACTATCCGAAATGAAAAAACTCCTTCCCTTTATCAACCCCCTCCTCCTCGCCCTCACCGCGTTAAGCTATTTACTCGGCACCAGTATCGCCCGCTACCTCGGACGCGCCGATTCGCCTCTCAATTTTTGGCTCGGTTTCGTCTGGATTACCCTTCTCATTCTCGCCACGAACTTTTTGACGGTCTATTTTCGTCCACATAATGAGCCGCTCATCGAAAATGGGACAATTAAAGAGAGAAATTGGCTTAGAGCCGCGCTTTTTCAAATTTCTCTGGTTTTATTGGGCGGCGTTGGATTGATTACGATTGTTCTTTTTCAAAAAGGGGTTAGTCCCATTGCTCTCATTTTTGCCGGAATCGTTTTTCTCATTACCATCGCCTATGCCCTCCCGCCCATTCGCCTTGTCACCAACGGATTTGGCGAATTTGCCCTCGCCACGCTCCTCTCTTTTTTCATCCCCGCCTTCTCGCTCACCCTCCAAATGGGCGAATCACATCGTTTACTTGAAACGCTCGCCTATCCGCTCCTCGCACTCACGCTTGCCTTTTTTCTCGTTCTCGAATTCCCCACCTATAAAGAAGATCTCAAATATGAGCGTGGCACTCTTCTTTTTCGCGTAGGTTGGGAACGCGCCATTCTGCTACATCATATTCTCGTGTTTTCTGCTTATTTTTTCTTTTCTGCCATGCCGCTTTTCAACCTTCCTCGCGCCCTTTTTCTCCCGATTTTTTACACTGCTCCCTTTGCCCTCTTCCAAATCTTTTGGATGCAAAAAATTGCTCACGGCGCGCCTCCAAATTGGAAATTTCTCAAAATTCTATCTCATAGCGTGATAGGATTAACCTTCTATATTCTCATTATCACCTTATGGATGCGCTAACCCGTAACCTTCAACATTAAACCTTAAACTTTAAACTGACCCCATGCCTGAATTCTTGACTCTTCTCCCCCCATCCGAATCACTGGATAAATTACTGCGGAACCTCCCTGACCCTAAACCTGCTACCGAAACGATAAACACCGATTCGGCATTGGGCAGAATCACCGCAACCGACCTCCGCGCCCCGCACGCTTTGCCCGAATTCCCCCGCTCCACAGTGGACGGATTCGCGGTCAAAGCCACCGATACTTATGGCGCATCCGATTCGCTCCCCGCATATCTCAATCTCATCGGTGAATGCCCAATGGGCGCGGCTCCTGAGCTAGAGATTACGTCCACGACAACCGCGATCATCCACACTGGCGGGATGCTCCCCAAAGGCGCAGATGCGGTTGTGATGATGGAATATACGCAAACTGTTCACCACGGAGCGCACAGAGAACACAGAGAAAAGCTTAATAAAGAGAAAAACTCTGTGCGCTCTGTAAACTCCGTGGTAAATCCTGAAATAGAGATACTTCGCGCTGTTGCAGATGGGGAGAACGTGATCCGCATCGGCGAGGACGTTGCTAAAGATGCCCTCATCAAGCCCAAAGGGAGT
>JAOZOM010000298.1 GCA_029933275.1 Anaerolineales bacterium
GAAAATGGAACTCATCTGACAACCAAATATGCGCCTCGCACGGGGCGAAAGCATACGCTACCTGCTCCGATACAATCCCCTCATCCGATTACACCATCAATTTAGATGGAGCACAGCTAGACCGAGGCAACGGGTACGGCGTTTTCTTTCGTGGTAGCGAAATGGACGGAAAAACAAATGGCTACATCGTCCAATACGACCCCGGCTGGGGCGGTGGAGCAATCATCATGCGTAAATGGGTCAACGGGCGTGAACTGCCTCCATTCGCCGTCCAACGAATGCCCAACTTTGATTTTCACGGCGAACCCCACGACATCCAACTCGACGTGCAGGGCGACACCTTCACCGTTTCTATCGATGGTGCAGAAGTCCTCGTAGGTCAAGATGACACCTACCCAGAAGGTACTGGCGTAGGCTTGCGCTCATGGGATAGCTCAGAAGTTTGTTTCGACGGCATGTCCATCACCGAACTTTCCGATTCAGGAGCTGAATAATGTCTTTTGAAAACTCCCCCTCACTTAAAGAATTTGAGCAAGGTATTCCCGCCAAACTTAAAGACCCCTCCGCGCGTAAAAAGAAATTTCGCATTGCACTTTATCTTCTCTTGGGCATCACTGCTCTCCTCTTCACCTACTCATTTTTCAGCACAGAAGCCGCCGCCCTCCTCGCTGGAAAAGGAAACGTCAGCGGCATCGTCCTAGACGAAAACACACATCCTTATCAGGGCTATATCTTCATCCTCGGCACAGACCTTGAAACCAGCACCGATACACAAGGGTACTTTCTGCTCGAAAACGTCCCCGCAGGAGCGCGTATTTTAATTGTCGCCAACGAAACAATGGGGCGCGAGTACCCAATCAACATCATTGCCGGTAAAACTGTCGATATTGGGCAAATCCAATTCCAAGAAACAGCAATGCCTGAAGAATAGAGAGTCTTAGCCAACACAAAAAACAGGAGTGTGTGAAATGCGCGCTCCTGTTTGCGTTAACAAAGATTCCCTTTATATCCCGCGTGCCGAAAACGCAGTAATTCTAAATTTGGATGATTTTGCGAGGAGGATGCACTTCCGATGAAGCAATCCTACGGCAATGAGACCGCGTCGTCACTTCCTCACAGAGGCATATTTGGAATAGGTATCGAAAACGCCCGCGTTTGCAACTTGTTTCCCTCTGTCAGGTATAATTCAGCCCATGACATCTACCGATAACCGCCCGATTGACCCTAAACCAAAACCCGACGACCGCGTGGATAATGCCCTGCGCCCCAAACTGCTCACCGATTTAATTGGGCAGTATCAGGTCAAAGAGAATCTGTCGATTCTGATCGAAGCCGCGCGCAAACGTGAAGAAGCTCTCGACCATGTTCTCTTTTATGGTCCCCCCGGGTTAGGTAAAACAACCCTCGCCCATATTTTGGCAAACGAGATGGGCGTAAACATCAAAGTGACCTCTGGTCCCGCTATTGAGCGGGCAGGAGATTTAGCCGCGATTCTCACTAATCTGCGCGCCGGAGATATTCTCTTTATTGATGAAATTCACCGTTTAGGGCGCGCGGTGGAAGAAGTGCTATACCCCGCAATGGAAGATTTCTCGCTTGATATTGTCATCGGGAAGGGTCCTTCGGCGCGTTCAATCCGCTTAAAATTGCCGCATTTTACCGTTGTAAGTGCTACCACGCGTCTAGCACTCGTCACCGCGCCCCTAAGAGCGCGCTTTGGGGCGGTCTATCGGCTCGAGTACTACGATTTAGCAGCGATGCAAGCCATCGTCATCCGTGCCGCCAAAATGCTCAATGTCCCCGCTGATGAAGACGGGATTAAAGAAATTAGTCGCCGCGCGCGCGGTACCCCGCGTGTCGCCCTACGCCTATTACGCCGCGTCCGCGATTACGCCCAAGTCCGCGCGGATGGGATAATCACCGCCCCAGTCGCATCGGATGCGCTGAATCTGCTTTCCATCGATGCCCTTGGCTTAGATACGATGGATCGGCGCGTCCTGAAAGCCATCATCGAAAAATATCGTGGCGGACCCGTTGGGTTGAACACCATCGGCGCATCCATCAGCGAAGAACCCGATACGATTATGGATGTAGTTGAGCCATATCTTTTGCAATTAGGCTTTCTTGACCGCACCCCGCAAGGACGCATCGCCACACGCTTGGCGTATGAGCATTTGGGATTTGAATATTTCGCAGAAGAGCAGCAGGGGAAGTTGTTGTGAGAGAATAATCGCTAAAGCGATTACTACAAGGCACACACCTTTGTAGTAAGGGCTTCAGCCCTTATTCATGCCAATCATAAAATATGCCCTACGAATATCAAAAACTCTCCCCGCAAGAGCGAAAAGAAAT
>JAOZOM010000299.1 GCA_029933275.1 Anaerolineales bacterium
TTACAATATCCAATATCATGATACAGTATCCAATATCATGTTACAGTATCCAATATCATGTTACAATACAATGTATCATGTTACAATACACAATATCATGTTACAGTATCTAATATCATGTCAGTTCACTTGGTCGTTGGCGGATACTCACCTGCTGTTCATCTCAGCCTCCGCCTTGCGAAGCTGTCAAGATTTTTCGCCGACAGATTTCGCCTTCTTCCTCATCTCAGCCTCCAGTTCAGACTCCAGTTGCACCTGCGTCTTCAGTTTCGTGTTCATCTCAAATCAGTATCCGTCTCGTTCTTGTTATAAGATCTTAATCTCACAAACAAGTTGTTCGAAAAGATCTCAAAACAAAAACAAGTCGAATCCGGATTTAACTGTGAACACTTCAACCAAACTCAGCGAACCAATCTGAAAACCCGCAAGCTAAAGTGCGGGTTGTCATAATGGTTTTGCGAGTTTGCTTCCGGCCTCGCTCGTCATCATTCGAGCTCGGCCCCAGCGCAATAGCTGTTCCAACCGGGTCCCTTAACGACTCGCCGGCTAAAGTCCGAGGCTTACAGCTCTCCTTGAGCCGTCCATGTTACAAGAAAAAACAAAACCTCGAACAGGTGTTCTCCGGTTGTTTATTCTTTTACATTCTCGTCCCCAACACAAATATAAAAAACGACACTAGCATCGTCGGCTCGCTATCACCAATCGATGTTGGTGAAGATCGCTTATCGACGCTGACGAGCTGCGGTTTTTATTTTGTGATGCGGGACCCTCGAAACACCTTAATAGTTCGCAATGTTCTCGTGCCAAGGACGCACTTCACTTGGCTCATGATATAACGGAGACTAGCGTCCCTCGTAGTGTCTCCTGCTCGCCACTACTTCGGGCATCAGCGCAGCTCGCTTATCGAAGGATCATCACGAAAGTCATGCGCAGTCATAGAGCGCAAACATCGCTATCTGACTGCTTCATCAGACTTTCGCGCGATCTATTCGAAGCTCGACTACCCCCTCCTCGGTTACAGTAGCCCCTCATACTGCTCGGTACACCTTGAGAGCCTTCTGCAAGTCTCGCTAAGGTATACGTCGCGTTGACGGGGCTGTGTAAGCCGAGAGCCGGGAGTAGTCTCGTTTTCGAACTTCGATCACGCATCGCACGCTTGTGCTCCTGAGATGTGTTGAGCACATAAAATCTCTCGCGTTGCACTCTAGGATTTTCTCGCAACACATAATCAATTCAGCGTCGACTCGTTGCTCGTCGTCTTTGCGAATCGATTCAACACAACCTATGAAGTGTCACAGAGTTCCATTCAAGAACGGTTGGTCGCTTACGCGTGTCTCGGCAATCGACACTTGTCCGTGGCAGAGTCGCGCCACTCCATCGAGATCCTGACTCGATCATATGACGACTTCGCGTGTGCGTCTCGTCGCCGGTCATGATGTGCGTGACCAATCAATAATAATCTCGAAAAGGGATCTCGATTATTATTTGTTGATCACTATCACCATGACGCTCACTCACGCCCTTAAGCACTCCCACAGGTCGTGCCAACGGGCTGCCGTTTGGGCCGGGCGTTTGTTGGCAAGTACTAAGATGTTCGTACACCCCATAGCTTCAGATCTCTGCCAGATCCTCAGTTGGGGCTGTCCGACACAACAACGGAAGCTCTCTACGCCGCTTCTCAAGACGGTTGTTGTCCCTATGCGAGGAGCCATAGCGATTTTCCGATTTAAATAAAAAGATTGTTCGCTCTGGGCTGCTCACTAATCTTTTTTTAATCGAAAATTTTATTTTATTATTAAACTCGCGCGTAGGCTCGTTAAAAAAATAAAAAATAAAAGCTATGGTCGGCGAGTATCGGTTCTCTACCGTGGAACCTATCGCAGTGCGCGCGGGCTGTTACGCGGTTGATTCTTTTTCTCGAAGGCACTTGAAAGACCGAAATCGTAAAATCAACAAAAGTCGATTTATAGATTTCGGTCATTCTCAAAAGTGCCAAAATCTCGAAAAAACGGCCCCAAAACAAGGGGGCGTTCAACCTCGTCCAGCTGCGGCCTGCGACCTCCCCTCGCATAGGCGTTGACTAAGAACCCTTACGGCCGAGGCCAAAATACGGCCTCCGGGCGGGCAGTCGGCGGCAGTCGGCGGCCGTCCACGCAAAAAACAGGCAGTCCGTGAAAAAGGCCTTTTTTCCAAAAAGTCACTTTTTTTCGGACAGCGTTTTTGCTGTTGGACGTTTGCACGACTGTCGCACTGCCGCCCGGTACCGGCGTAAGTTGGTTCTTCATCAACGACGCTCAACAAAAGTTTCGCTCCGACGCTCACTGCGTCGCCGTGCAAGCACGCA
>JAOZOM010000300.1 GCA_029933275.1 Anaerolineales bacterium
TTGATGGATTCGTATCTCTCGCGTTTTGAACTTGCTACCCCGCAATCGACAATTCATCTGCAACCGAGCATGGATGCACCGCAAAAAATCACGCGCCCCTACGCGGCGAGCGACACCGATGCAAAAAGCTACTTAACCCTCAACTGGCTCCTCCCCGAACAGGGCGATCCCGAAATCGCGTTGGGATTTAAGATTCTCGACCATATTCTTTTGGGTAGCCCCGCGTCCCCGCTCCGCAAAGCCTTAATCGAATCCGGTCTCGGCGAGGATTTGGCAGGGATCGGTCTCGAAGATGAATTGCGCCAAATGTATTTCTCGACCGGTCTCAAGGGAATCGCCCAAGAAGACGCGGATAAAATAGAGACGTTAATCGAAGAGACTCTCGCGGATTTAGCAAGAAAAGGCATTGATAAAGATACAGTCGCCGCATCTATGAATACGATTGAGTTTCGTTTACGCGAAAATAACACCGGCGGCTACCCGCGCGGAATTATCGTTATGTTGCGCGCATTGCAATTCTGGCTCTATGATTACGACCCCATCGCGCCTTTGGCGTTTGAATCTCCACTCAACGCCATCAAAGCGCGGCTCACGGCGGGAGAAAAATACTTCGAGGAGCTAATCCAAAGCTATTTTGTAGCAAACAAGCATAAAACACGTGTGCTTCTCGTCCCAGATACGGAATTAAATCAACGTAACGAAACATCTGAAAAAGAAAAGCTGGCATCCATCCAAAAAGAGATGTCGTCCGAGGAAATTGATGAAGTGATCCGCACCACGAAGGAGCTAATCGACATTCAAAATACGCCCGATACGCCTGAAAATCTGGCGACCTTACCCTCGCTAAAACTAGCAGATTTGGATAAGAAAAACAAGCCCATTCCGATTCGCGAGGAGCGTTTTTCGGATGTGACCGTGCTACACCACGACCTCGCCACAAACGGGATTTTCTATCTGGGCGCAGGATTTGACCTGCACGCACTCCCCGAAGACCTGCTCCCTTACGCCGCACTTTTCGGGCGTGCTTTGCTCGAAATGGGCACCGAAAGCGAAGATTTTGTAAAACTTTTACAACGTATCGGACGAGATACGGGCGGGATTCATTCGAGCCTTTTTACCTCGCCTATTTGGGAGAGCAACGAAAGCGCGGCATATCTCTTTTTGCGTGGAAAATCCACTGTGACGCAAACGGAAAAACTCACCGAACTTTTGCAAGACCTTTTGCTACACGTCAAACTGAATAACGCCGAGCGATTTAAGCAAATTGTTCTCGAAGAAAAAGCAGGGATAGAGTCAGGACTCATTCCCTCCGGTCATATGGTCGTGAATGGTCGGCTGGCATCGAAATTCCACGAGGCGGGCTGGCTATCAGAGAAAATGGAGGGGATTGATTTTCTCTTTTTCCTAAGAGAATTAGTCGAGAAAATTGAAAACGATTGGTCTGCGGTGCTTTCTGATTTAGAACTCGTGCGAGAATTGCTGATTAACCAAGAAAATCTACTTTTCAATATCACTTGCGAAGGAAAAGCGTGGCGAGAGACGCGTCCACAAATAGAAAAACTCATTAGGGCATTGCCCAAACTCAAAACGCAAAAAGCCACTTGGTCGCCGAATTTTGATAAAAAGCCAGAGGGGCTAACTATCCCCGCACAGGTAAATTATGTCGGGAAAGGCGCAAATCTTTATTATCTTGGCTATCATTTAAGCGGAACGATTAGCGCGGTAACGCGTTATCTCGGCATGACTTGGCTCTGGGAAAAAGTCCGCGTGCAAGGTGGCGCGTATGGTGGATTCTCGACCTTTGACATGAAATCCGGCTTATTTAATTATCTCTCTTATCGTGACCCAAACTTGCTCGCCACCCTCGACAATTACGATGGGACAGCCAATTTTCTCAAAGAATTGGACTTGAGCGACGAAGAGTTAACCAAAATCATTATCGGCGCAATTGGCGGAATCGACACTTACCGTCTCCCCGATGCGAAGGGGCGCGCATCCTTATCTCGTTATCTGACGCATATCAGTGATGAGTTCTTGCAGAAATATCGCGATGAAGTTTTGGCGACCACGCAAGACGATTTCAAAACCTTCGCAACTTCTTTGGCAAAAACAAAAAGAGTCGGGCATGTCGTTGTACTTGGCTCAGAAGATGCGATCAAGGAAGCGAATAAGAAGCTCGGTAAAGATAAATTGAAGATTGTTAAGGTGATGTAATTAATAGGACACGGATTTACGCAGATTTAGTAGATTTTCGCGGATTTAAAAACTTTAAGCTTTTATCCGTGTAAATCTACCAAATTCGTGAGAATCCGCGTCCCATT
>JAOZOM010000301.1 GCA_029933275.1 Anaerolineales bacterium
TTCGGATTTTAGATTTCAACTAATGACATAGCCCTTGTTCTTCTGCTTTCTTTTCGGGATTCTTTGTTCCCACACCATATTCGCAAACGGCTTGCCAAGGGTCATAGTGGGTATTAAATACATCTTCAAAATAAAACTGCCCATTGCGGAAAACTGTGCGGCTCACTGAAACATCTGCACCTTCGGCAGACCAATCGACTTGTTTAATTTCGTTTTTCGCCAACTCATCATTCTCCACAAAAAGCGGTTCCGGTGCAGAAACGACATTCCTCGTTCCTGTTGTCTGCCACTCAACCGTGCGCCCGTCCGAAGTGGAATAAAATTTCCACGTCAAATTTCGCCCCGCTACGTCGGTATAAGTCTCCATCAAAAGCCAATTCTGGGTATCATTGGTAAACTTAAAATCAACTAAGGGGAAATAAACAGTCGCATCTAATCCAACCAAACTCGGGTTGCGACTACCATCGGCGTTTTGCTCATAATAATAGACACGGTAGGCATGCGAATGCCGCTCCACAATCGGGAAGCCGGCAAAAAACGCCGTGCGAAAAAGCGTTGTGCTCACCTGACAAACGCCACCGCCTACGCCCTTAATTGTCCGCCCGCCGTAAATAATCAGGGCTTCGGCGTAGCCGTTATCGAGGCTAATATCGCCGAGCATACTGCCCATCGAAAAAGTTTCGCCGGGAGCGATCAATACGCCGTGAAAAGCTGCCGCCGCTGTTTGCACATTTTGAATACGTTCTGCGCTGGAACCGTAAAAAAAGGATGTCTCGGCATGAACTAATTCCGTAATACCCAACTCTGCGGCGGTCATATTTCCCATCACCGCCGGTTTATCGATAATTAATTGGAGCGCAATATCATGTACACCAGATAAAATCTGCTCATTGATAAAAAGGATGCTGGATTCCGCGTCTACGATGCGTCCAACAGTTGAATCTCGTAAAAGGTCCAGTTGACGTGTTTCATCGTTGAAGATGAAACGCGCATTTTCGGCGGGACGATCTACCTCTGCCGCGATCCCGCTTAGGGTCTCGGCTAACAAGCTGGGGTCAAGCGCGACCTCCAGCCTGCTTCCGTTCTCCGAAGCCATTTTGCGGACAAGAAGCATATCCGCGACCGTGGGGATATCAAAAGTCCAAGGTCCAGGGTCACCATCCTGCCAATTATTCAAATAAAGCACAAGGGGTGCGCTCAAAATCTGACGTGCCCTCTCCGCTTGCGAAGAAACGTCCATCAACTGCGGTTGAATTTCTTCGACAATCAACGCCACCTCCCCATCTCGAAAGGTTTGCAGTTGTGCGCTCAAGGTAATCAGTGCGGCATCTACATTTAAAGAACGCCCCACCTGACCGGGTTGTGCGACCACCTCCGTCCCCTGAATGGCGAGCGAGGCTTCGATTGGCGGTTGGTTGATTTCTTTAGCTAGATTTTGCAAATAAGCATAGGCAATATGCTGGTCAAGAATAATCACCGCTTCAGCAGATTTTCCATGCCGCCGAGAATCCAATTGATCGGAAAACGCGCCAAATAATCCACCCGAACGCCCCAATTTATACGCGGAGCGAGCGGATGCCGAAGCATCGAAAACCATGCCTAACTCTGCGGGCGATGCAACCCAAACCTGCCCACCATCGCGCAGAAGAATTTGTCCCTGATAAGGAAAAATCAATTGCTGACTGAGCGTAACCGAAGCCTCTGCAGGAGTCATCCCCGATAAATTCACCCCCGCCACAGAAACGCCGGGGAAAATTTTTCCGGCATAAAGCAGTTGGTAGCCCAAAGTCCAAATAAGGAGCGCAACAAAAAAGAGAAAAATGCCGCCAAACAACGCGGCGATTATTTGTGCGATTGGCTCCGGTTTGCGCGGAGTACGAAGATAAGAAGTTGTCGTCATAAGCGAAGATTATACCGTGTTCGGCAGGAGATAGATTAATTTAAGCTGAATGCCCTACACCCCCAGCATCTCCTCCAACGCCCCCAACTCGGCGGGAATTAACCTCGGTTTCTCCATCGAATCGGCGATGATGGCTGGGTCTTTCATCCCGTGACCGGTGCAGACGATGACAATTTTCTGTCCTTTTGCATCGAAATTTCCGGCTTCGACTTCGGCTTTTAATCCCGCCAACCCCGCGGCGGATGCGGGTTCAACCCAAACGCCCTCGCTGGCTAGAATCCGCTGCGCTTCGAGAATCTTCTCATCGCTCTGCGCGATAATCCTGCCCCGCGACTCCTTTGCGGCGAGTAAAGCCTGCTCGCCCCGCGCCGGCTTCCCGATGCGGATCGCGGTAGCGATCGTTTCGGGATGCTCAAC
>JAOZOM010000302.1 GCA_029933275.1 Anaerolineales bacterium
AAATTTTGGGGATCAAGCATTTTTCTTTTTCTTACCTTAATCCCAATGGCGTTACCCGCAGTCGCGACCGGTGCAATGTGGATTACCGGTCTCACCGCACACGGCTGGATTAATAGTCTCCTTTACTATATTGGCATCCTCGCTGAAGGAGATAAAATCTACTGGCTGGGGGGACTAGAGGCAAATCAATTCAAACTCCTTGCTTTAGTGATTTTCATTGACGCGTGGCAAGTGATTCCTTCCATGATGATTATTCTCTTGGCGGGATTACAAAATCTCCCCGAAGAAGTAAAAGAAGCGGGTTATGTTTTCGGCGGTGATTTCAAGACTGTTTTGAAGAAAATTACCATTCCCATGCTCCAACCGACCATTCAAACCGCGGTGATTTTGCGATTAATCTCGGCAATTCAAATCTGGTTGATTGTTGTCCTCCTGCTCGGATTCGGGCGGATGCCGCTTCTTGTGGAGCGCATCGTCTATTACCACGAAGAAGTGCCAGGGTTAGATATCAGCTATCAAATGGCGGCTGGATATACCATAGTCGTTTCCGTGATTGTTTCCTTCACTGCGCTTCTTTATCTACGAGCATCGGGAGCCTTCAAGAAAGAGGAGACTGCATGAAAAACAAAACAAATAAAAAACTAATCAAAGCGGCAAAAGAAACGGTTTTCTATCTTTTTCTAACCACTCTCATCGCGGGGATGCTCCTGCCCGTTTACTTTCTTGTTTCCCTTTCCTTTTTATCCACGCGTGAAGCCTATCGTTACCCGCTTCCGCTCGTTCCTGCGCTAAATACCAAATTTGAACTCACGCACGGAGAGCGCGGTTATCTCCTCAGCGTTTTTGATCGGATTGATAAAGAATATCAAACCGTGCTGGACACCAACGATTTGGAAAAAATGGAAATCTACATCAAATCACAACTGGGGACAAAAATCACGCAAGAAGAGATCCAAGTCGAAATTGCCAATCTTGAAAATTCCGATCAAGGGAGTATCTTTTTCATCAAGCCCAGAGATTTACTTTTCAACTACGATACTTTTTTCAAAGTGACTCGTGATGCCGTCCCCGCACTCGTTCGTAGCATCGAGATCGCGGCTCTCACCATCTTAATTTCCCTCTCCATTGGCGGACTGGCGGGCTACGCCTTCGCTCGTTATATTTTCAAAGGCAAAGATGCCCTCCGCTTTAGCGTGCTTTTCGTCCGCATGTTCCCTGGCGTTGCGATTGCCCTCCCGATGGTTTTCATCCTCGCCAAAGCCAATCTCTACGATGAGCCGCTGGGGCTTTCTCTTATCTATTCAGTCGGTGCAATTGGGTTAACCATCTGGATTACCGCCAGCATTTTTATGGGGATTCCCGAATCGCTGGAGGAAGCCGCACAAGTTTTCGGGGCGAGCAAATTCCAAGCCTTTATGCGGATTACGCTTCCGCTTGCGCTCCCGGGTTTAGCGGCATCCGCTATGTATACATTTTTGGGGGCGTGGAATGAAACCGTTGCCGCGATCATCCTGACACAGTTTAAACCGACTTTTTCCGTAGTCGTCTACCAGACGCTTTTGGGTGCATCCGGTCAGGTTAATCTCGCCGCCGCGGGCGGTATCGCGATGGCTCTCCCCGCCATCTTCTTCACCTTCTTCCTCCGCAAATACATCAATCAGATGTGGGGCGGGGTCACTGTATAAAGGAAAAAACAATGGCAACTCTTGAAATCAAGAACCTCACGAAAAAATTTGGCAGAAAAGTCATTGCAGTTGATAATATCAGTCTCGAAGTTCACGATCAAGAATTTCTCGTTTTATTGGGACCCTCAGGTTGTGGCAAAACAACCACAATGCGGATGATTGCCGGTTTGGAAGAAGTCACCGATGGCACAATTCTGATTGATGGCGTAGATGTGACCGAACTCCCGCCGCGCAAGCGCAACGTCAGCATGGTTTTCCAAAATTACGCCATCTGGCCCCACATGACGGTCTACGAGAATATCTCCTACGCCCTAAAGCTCAAACATATGAGCAAAGATGAGATCGATCGCATCGTCCACGAGGTAGCGGGGATGACGAAAATCACTGAGCTTTTGGAGCGTCTCCCCACGCAACTTTCTGGCGGGCAACAACAGCGCGTCGCGGTAGCACGCGCCATCGCCGTCTCACCGAAAGTTTTTCTCATGGACGAACCTCTCTCCAATCTCGATGCAAAACTGCGCGTTTCGATGCGTACCGAGTTAAAAACCATCCACGCCAGTGCGAAAGCGACTACCGTTTTCGTCACCCACGACCAATCCGAAGCAATGAGCATCGCGGATAGAATTG